>CAIXDX010000113.1 GCA_903918335.1 uncultured Methylococcaceae bacterium
AGACACCCTTTTTTGTTACAACTATTATAAAGTTAACTTAGATTTTAATCTCTACCGTTAAATACGCCTAAGATTTGTAATAAACTTAAGAATAAGTTGTAGATAGAAACATATAATGAAATAGTTGCTAAAATGTAGTTTCTTTCACCACCATTAATAATTTGGCTAGTTTGTAACAATATCATGCCTGACATTAATAAGATAAACATCGCAGATACTGCTAAAGATAAGGCAGGAATAGCAAATACGATAGCGCCAATGCTCGCTAAAAACGCTACCAATATACCCACCATTAAAAAGCCACCTAAGTAGCTAAAGTCTTTACGAGTAGTTAATGCATAAGCTGATAAGCCTAAGAAAATAGCGCCAGTACCGCCTAATGCCATAATGACTAACTCATGACCGTTAGCAAATGCGTGTAAATAGAAAGATAAAATTGGTCCTAAGGTTAAACCCATAAAACCTGTTAAAGCGAATACGAACAGTAAGCCTAACGCACTGTCACTAAATTTAGTAGTTAAAAATAATAAACCATAAAAGCCAATAAAAGTAGCCAGCATACCAAAAGGTGCAAGGTTAAGCGTCATGGCTAAACCTGCTGTGGCAGCGCTAAACAGTAAGGTCATTGATAAAAGTAAATAAGTGTTTCTAAGCACTTTATTGGTTGCCAGAATACTCGACTCTGGACGTGAAATAATAGTAGAAGATCTCATAGTAATGTGTTTCCTTAGTTAGACAATAAACAAAATAGTTTGTGTTTTCAGTGATCAAGCATCACATAACTTCAACAATATACACAGACCATTCAATTTTACAAGAGTTTCATTGAATAGGTAATAAATCTTGAGTCTTAAGTAGTGGTCGATTCCAATATAAAGTTTTATATAACGCTATCTAATTGGTAAAATTGATATTTAACGCTATGTAGGTGAGTCAAATGCTAAAGAGAGTACATGATCTATTAGATAAAAAACACACCATTGCCGCCCCCGGTTTTAATCGTTGGATGTTGCCACCTGCGGCTCTAGCCATACATTTATGTATTGGTATGGCTTATGGTTTTTCGGTGTTTTGGCTGCCTTTATCCAAAGCCTTAGGCATTAAAGATAGTGTTGCTTGTGGTCCTGAGGTGGGCTTTTTTCAAGAGTTATTTGTCACCACTTGTGATTGGAAAATATCTACTTTGGGTTGGATGTACACCTTGTTCTTCGTGTTTTTGGGATCTTCAGCGGCGGTATGGGGCGGTTGGTTAGAGCATGTGGGTCCGCGCAAAGCAGGCGTTATCAGCGCACTTTGCTGGTGTGGTGGCATGTTACTTTCTGCGTTGGGTATTTATGTGCATCAATTTTGGGTGATGTTGATCGGTTCTGGCGTGATTGGTGGTGTGGGTTTAGGCTTGGGTTATATCTCTCCCGTATCGACTTTAATCAAGTGGTTCCCAGATCGCAGAGGCATGGCGACAGGTATGGCGATTATGGGCTTTGGTGGCGGTGCGATGATAGGTTCGCCGTTAGCAACTCTGTTAATGAAGCATTTTGCGACTGCTACGGATGTGGGTGTCATGCAAACCTTTGTGGCTATGGCTAGTATCTATTTTGTGTTTATGATGACGGGTGCTTTAAGTTACCGTATTCCTGCAACTGATTGGCAACCCGAAGGATGGATAGCTCCTATTAATAAATCGGGTAAATCCATGATGACTCAGCATCATGTGCATGTAAAAAACATCTTCAAGATTAAACAATTTTGGTTGGTCTGGGGCGTGTTATGCATGAATGTTAGTGCTGGTATTGGTGTTATCGGGATGTCCTCTCCCATGTTACAAGAAGTCTTTGGTGGCCAGTTATTAGGTATTGCTAATAGTTATAATGAATTGGATAAAACCCAATTGGCGGCTATTGCGTCGGTTGCTGCAGGTTTTACTGCGCTATTAAGTTTATTTAATATTGGTGGCCGCTTCTTTTGGGCAAGTTTGTCTGATTTTTTTGGGCGTAAAACGACTTTTTTAATCTTTTTTATTATCGGTGGTCTTTTATATATTAGCGTGCCAGGCAGTGCTATGGCCGGCAATAAAGTGTTATTTGTATGCGCGTTCTGCGTGATACTCAGTATGTATGGTGGCGGTTTTGCTACGGTGCCTGCTTATTTGGCAGACTTATTTGGTACCCAAATGGTGGGTGCTATTCATGGCCGATTATTAACTGCTTGGGCGACTGCCGGTATTTTGGGCCCCGTGATTGTTAACTACATGCGTGATTATCAATTGGGCTTAGGCTTACCACGTCACCAAGTGTATAACCAAACCATGTTAATTTTGGCTGGTTTATTGATGATAGGTTTTGTGTGTAATCTCTTGATAAGACCTGTGGCCGAACACTGGTTTATGACGCCAGAAGAACTTGCGGTAGAAAAACAGCATTTGCAAGAAAAAATAGCCGAAGATGCGTTAGAGTTGCTTAGGGATGATACCACCGTTGAAGTGGTTAAGCCTACGGCTTTAATTAAAGTGTATTTAGCATGGACTCTAGTGGCCATACCCTTAGGTTGGGGTATTTATAACACTTTGGTCAATGCGGCTAAATTTTTTAGTTAATAAGTATCTCGATTAATATAGTTTTAAAAGCATTCATTAAGATCAATTTGTTATTGATTTACCAACAATCAACGTTGATAAACCAAAATGAGTTGATCAACAACAAATGACTCTGATAAGGTGCTCTTTAATACACATGCGTTAATGGATCATTTAATAATTTGTTCCTTGATTTTGATGTTGTTAACTATGTAATCAAATAACATAAGGTTTGTGTTTTGCCGATATCCACAAGTTTAGTTGTCGGTTTTAAATCTGCTATGATGGGATTCATATTACAAAAAATGAGTCTATTATGAAACCCATTGCCCAAAGAATTAGTGATCGTATTTTTGTGCATCGTTCATTAGAAGCCACCATTCAAATTGGTTTGTTGCTGATTATGACGGTGTGGTGTTTTAAGATTGTTGAGCCGTTTATTATTCCAATCATTTGGGGCGCGATTATAGCTATTGCGGCTTATCCTCTTTATCGACGTTTAGAATCCGCTTTAGGTCAGCGTAATAAGCTAGCGGCCACTTTATTCACTATCGGCTTTTTAATTATCATGTTGGTGCCCACCTTACTGCTTACCGAAACCTTGATAGAGGGCTTAGGTATGTTAGGTGCTAAGATTAAGAGTGGGATGCCTTTAATTCCTCCTCCGCCGGAGAATTTGCATTCGGTGATGGTTGTGGGTGAGCCCTTAGCCAAGTTTTGGTTGTTAGCGTCAGAAAATATTCATAGTGCTTTACAGCAGTTAGCCCCGGTTCTTAAGGTGATTGGTAGTTGGTTATTATCAGCGGCTACGGGAGCGGGCGTGGCTATTTTACATTTTGTGGTAGCAATTATTGTGGCTGGTTTTTTGTTAGCGAATGGCTCTGCTTGTGATAATACGATGCGGGCGATTAGCAGAAGACTCGCTAATGAAAAAGGTGATAGTTTCGCGGATTTAACTGAAGCGACAGTGAGAAGCGTAGCAAATGGTATTTTAGGAGTGGCTTTAATTCAGAGTTTATTAGCGGGTTTAGGTTTTATTGTCGTGGGGGTGCCTGCGGCGGGCTTGTGGGCTTTATTTTGTTTAATTCTATCCATTGCTCAGGTTGGGGTTGGATTAATTGTTATTCCTATCATTATTTATTTGTTTAATACTGGGGATACTTTTACTGCGGTGGCTTTTTTAGCGTGGAATGTGATGATCATTATTCTGGATCATATTCTTAAACCCATTTTGTTGGGCCGCGGCGTTAAAATCCCGTTGGCTATTATCTTTATGGGTGCAATAGGGGGATTATTAAGCGCCGGAGTTATTGGTTTGTTTATTGGAGCCGTCACACTGGCTTTGGGTTACGAGTTGTTTTTACTCTGGTTAAATACCGAGCCGGAAGAGACTAATCTATAAGTGCTTTATCTAAGTTTTTGCTGGTATTAAGGCCTTTTAATTTTGACTTATCTTTTACGCCTGCGAAGCGCGTTCCCTCTAAATTAGCGCCACTAAAGTTGGTGTCTTCAAGGTTGGTGCCGGTTAAGTCGGCACCCGATAAATCGGCATCGCTAAAGTCTGCCCCTGAAAGATCAACCCCAAATAACACCGTTTTATGGAGTTTAGCGTGGCTAAAGTTTGCATAACGCATGGTAGCTCTATCAAAGTTAGCATAAGATAAATCAGCGCCGCTTAAATTAGCGTTGTTTAGACTGGCTCGCATTAAGCCCATGGATTGATTCTTCATATCCGCACCCCAAAGCGCATGAGATAAGTTGGCGTTGCTTAGATTAGCTTTGTCCATGACGCCAATGAAACGACTGCCATTTAAGTCCGCATTACTTAAATTGGCACTACCCACATGCACACCAAAGATACTGGTTTTGGACAGGTTGGCATGTGAAAAGTTAACCTTAGAAAGTACCGATAGGTCTAAGTTTAAACCGGATAAATTGCTGTGGTTAAAGTTAGAGCGACGCAAATCAGAACCCCATAAATCAGCTTGCGTAAAGTTAAGATTTGATAAATCAATATCGGTTAAGTCTTTGCGTTTTAAGTCGGCGGGATGGGTTTTATCTGCACTAGCCAAACGTTTTTCAACTTCGAGTCGATCAAGGTCTGCCGCGGTGGTGGTTGTGCAGAATAGGGTACTGATGAGTCCTAAGCTAAATAGGGCTGTTTTCATGGGGGTTACCTTTTATGAGCATGATGTATTTATAAATGGTTTTCTAAGTTTAAATGTACCGCTAGATTTGCACTATGGCAATATGCTGTTAAGAATTAAAGAAAGAATCAGGTTTTTTCGTTGGCGACTCAGTGGCCGTAAGTTAATTTAACAGGTTGTTTACTATGTTTGTATATTCTTTACCGTTGTTTTTTAGTCAAGTGGGCTTGGCGACCCCATTAGAGTTGTTGATTATTGCTATGGCGTTGTTTGGCGTGTTATTTATTAGTGCGGTAGATTCCGATGAAATAACTAAAACTCAAACAAGGATTTCTTATTTATTTGCGGCTTGGACGGGTCAAGCCCGATTAACTTGGGTGTTTTGGCCCTTCTTTATCATTTTAAATGCGAGTCTTTATACGGCAGACACCTTAGTGAAAACGGGTTTATTAACGGTGTCTAGTTGGGATGACGTACATATTATGTTGCTGCTACCGATCGTGTGGTGGATAACAGCAATTTGGAGATGTTCTGCTAATACACAGTTCAAAGCTTATATGGCGGGAGCGAGGCTGGTTACTTTTGCTATATTGTTTGAATATGCACTTAAGCTATTATTACGTATTGACTATCCTCGTTTGTTTTTTGGTTGTGAGGAACTTTTATTGGACTATGGTAGTTGCTTTTAGCATTCTGTGGCTATTAAGACATACTCATCCAAAGATTAGGGTAAAATACAGGTTTGAGTGTCATTGTTTTGAATGATATTAATACGGCATAACTCGGTAGTTTTTTAATGAAAATAGTTATTCTTGGTGCCGGCATGGCCGGTTCTTCAGTGGCTGAAGCTTTAGTTAATGAAGAAAATGATATTGTGGTGGTAGATGCTAGACAGGATCTTTTAGACGCTTTAAAAGATCATTTTGATATTGCGACGGTTACGGGTAATGCAGCGCATCCTAGTGTACTAGAGCAAGCAGGTATCGATAATACCGATATTGTGATTGCAGTGACTGAGAGTGACGAGACTAATATGTTGGCTTGTCTGATTATTAAAGCGTTGCACCCTCGACCTAAAACGATTGCTCGAGTGAGAGCGATTGATTATCTAAAACGCCCCGGTTTATTTGGTACTGAAGGTCTCCCCATCGATATCGTTATCAGTCCAGAACACATTGTGATGGAATCTATTCGTAACTTGGTTGAATTTCCTGGTGCGTTGCATGTGTCTGAGTTTGCGGGTGGCTTAGTCAGATTATTTTCTGTCAAAGTCGTTGAGAACGGTTTCTTAACGGGTAAAAAGATTAGAACCCTTAAAGAACGCTTGTCGGATAGTAAGACACGGGTGGTAGCTATTTTTAGAGAGGGTAAACCACTTTTGGTGAGTGGTGATGTGAGTATCGAGACAGATGATGAAGTGTTTTTTATCGCACCTAGTCAAGAAGTTAAACGCGTACTTAAAGCGTTAGATAAATTAGAAGCTCCCATTAAACGCGTTATCATCGCGGGCGGTGGTCATATTGGTAAGCGACTAGCCTTAGCGTTACAAAAGGATCATCAGGTTAAACTAATAGAAAAAGATCCTATTCGGGCCCATAAGATGGCTAATGAGTTGAATAATACGGTGGTGTTGTTAGGTGATTGTGCGAATGAAAGTTTATTGTTAGACGAATCTGTCGACAGCACGGATTTATTTTGTGCTATTACTAATAATGATGGGGTCAATATTGTTTCGGCTTCTTTGGCTAAAAGCTTAGGTGCGCGTAAAACGATCTGTTTATTGAATCAAAATTCATATACTAAATTAGTGCCAGGAACAGGTATTGATGTGATCGTGCTGCCTAACCAAGAAACCCTAGGCAGTATCTTAAAGCATGTGCGTCGCGGTGATGTGGCCCAAGTGACTTCATTGTGTGGAGGAACGGCAGAAGCGATTGAGGCGATTGCGCATGCAAGTAATGAAGAGAACTCTGTAGTAGGACGTAGTGTGGATAGTATTAATTTTCCTCCTGGGATTGTGATGGGGGCATTGATCCGTAATAGCGAGGTGATTCCCATTCATCATGACACGGTTTTTGCAGAAAATGATCATGTGGTGATGTTTGCGATGGATAAAAAGTTAGTGAGTAATATCGAACTGACTTTTAAACGAATTTAATGAGTGTGATTGCCTGCCTATGAATGTTTTTCTTACTATTGTCCATATACTGGGTTTAGTGACCTTATGTTTTAGTGGTTTGATGAGTACCTGTTGGTTAACTTCTGAGTTGGCTAATGATGGTGCATCAGTAGCTTTTTCTTATGGCACACTCGTTAGTCTAGCGTTAGGGGCTTTTTTGTTCTTGACAACGATATGGGTGCCCAAGAAGATCTCTAGACAAGCAGGTTTTTTGTTAGTGGCCAGTACTTGGTCTTTAATGCCCGTACTTTGTACGATTCCGTTGATGATATTTTTACCTCATCTAAGTTTTAGTGATGCGTATTTCGAGACCGTCTCAGGTTTGACTACAACAGGCGCGACTATTTTATCGGGTATCGATAATTTACCGATGTCCATCAATCTTTGGCGTTGTGAGTTGAATTGGATTGCGGGGATGGGGATTATTATTTTCGCTGTGGCTATTTTACCTATCTTAGGTATTGGTGGCATGCAACTTTATAAAGCAGAAACCCCGGGTTCTGTTAAAGAGTCTGATTTACCGCCACGTATCGCGCAAACTGCCAAGGCTTTGTGGATGGTGTATGCGGGTTTTACTTTTTTATGTATATTGGCTCTGCGTTGGGCCGGCATGAATTGGTTTGATGCCATTTGTCATGCCTTTTCAGCGATGAGTTTAGGTGGTTTTTCTACGCATGATAGTAGCATAGGATTTTACGATTCTCTATCGATTGAAGTGGTCTTGACGATCTTTCAGCTAATTGCGGCCATAAATTTTGCTACTCATTTTGTCGCGCTTCGTAAGCAATCAATTAAACCTTATTTTTATGATCGTGAAGCCCGAGGATTTCTGACTTTGGTGTTGGGTAGTTGTGTTTTGGCGGCTTTTATTTTGTGGGATAACGGCACTTATGCCGATTTCTATACGGCGCTCCGTTATGCTACTTTTAATTTAGTCTCTATTGCTACGGATAGTGGGTTTTCTAATCAAGACTTTAATAAATGGCCTATTTTTGTACCGATGTGGATGTTGTTCTTAAGTTGTATTGCAGCATCTTCTGGTTCGACTGGGGGTGGGATTAGAATGATTCGGACGATTATATTGATGAAGCAAGCCTGTTTAGAAATGTTTAAGTTTATACACCCTTATGCGATCCGGCCTTTAAAAATTGGTGATATGATTGTTAGTAATACTATTGTTAATTCTGTTACGGGTTTTATTTTTCTATACTTTATGAGTATTGTGATTTTGATATTTGCATTATTGGTGAGTGGCCTTGATTTTATAACAGCTTTTTCCGCTATTATTGCTTGTTTTAATAATGCTGGCCCCGGCTTAAATGAAGTCGGTCCGGCCTCTAGTTTTGCACTATTGACTGATTATCAAAAAGCCGTGTGTACATTCGCTATGTTGTTAGGGCGAGTGCAGATATTTTCTATTGTTATTTTATTTGTGCCTGAGTTTTGGCGTAAATAAAGTATATGAACTACCTATTTTAAAACGGTTATTTCACTTATGAAGCTACCTTCGGCAAGTTTGGTTTCTACTATATCGCCCAACTTTAATTGTTGGGTTGAGTTGATTAATTCTCCGTTTGGTTGTTTAATCACCCAAGCATAACCTCGATTTAAGGTGGCCAGAGGACTGACTGCGTGAAGCGTTTGGCTGGATGTTATTAACGTTTGATGCAGTGTGGTGAGTTTATGTTGCATGACGCTGATGAGTCGTTGACTTAAATGCTCGTGTTTTTGTTTATAGTTGTGAATAGTAATCGTAGGATTGTATTGGCCTAATTTAGCCATTTTTGTGGCCAGTTCTTGTTGATGTCGATCTATTTTCCTTTGTAAGGCTTGTTTAAGTCTTATTTCCAATTCATCTAGGCGTTGATTGTTTCTTAATAACTTTTGTCCTGGGTGTTGTTGTTGTAAACGTCGATTAAGCCAATCGAGTGTTTGCGTTTTTTGATTTAATTTTCGGGTGAGTTGTAGTTGTAAATGGTTTTCTAAATACTGGAAGCGAGCTAACCATTCTTGTTGATCAGGACTGGCATGTTCCGCTGCAGCGGATGGTGTAGCGGCGCGATGGTCAGCTACAAAATCAGCGATAGTGATATCGGTTTCATGTCCTACTGCAGAAATAATGGGAAGGGTGCTGGCAAAAATAGCTCTAGCGACTATTTCTTCATTAAAGGCCCATAAGTCTTCTAATGATCCCCCCCCTCTACCTATAATGAGCACGTCACATTCATTTCGTTCATTAGCTAAGCTGATGGCTTTAGCAATGTCGTGTTTTGCATTATTACCTTGTACAGAAACCGGATAAATAATCACCGGTATCGCCGCAAAGCGTCGGCGTAAAACGGTAATAATATCTCTAATAGCCGCACCTGTAGGGGAGGTAATAATGCCAATAGCGTGCGGCAATAAAGGCAATGTTTGTTTGTGGGCGGCGTCAAATAAACCTTCCGCTGCTAGCTTATGTTTTAAGGCTTCAAATGCTCTGCGTAGGGCGCCATCGCCCGCTTCTTCGATATGCTCTACAATCAGTTGGTAGTCACCTCTGGGCTCGTAAAGACTAACGCGGGCTTTTATAACAACTTGTTTGCCATTGCTGGGTGTAAAGTTTAAACGGCGTTGCTGGCTTTTAAACATGGCACAACGTACTTGGGCGTTGGCATCTTTTAAAGAGAAGTAAAGATGTCCGGAAGAAGGTGCGCTAAAGTTAGATATCTCACC
>CAIXDX010000114.1 GCA_903918335.1 uncultured Methylococcaceae bacterium
ATAAATATGGATCGACACAAACATCGGTTCATGCGTAACGAATATGGGACAGCGCCATTCAGCTGGAAGATAAACAGAGCTCTATCTTAAACTAAGGCATTATTTGTCTGGACAATGGGGTCCACTTTACACCCCTGTTATTTTTATGCTAAGAGAGGAATACATCATGCCCATACAAACTGCAAAAATCATCAGTAATGGTAATAACCAACTACTTGCTTTACCAAAAGAATTTTCTTTTGATACAACTGAGGTGTATATCGACAAACAAGGTGACAATCTTATTATTTCTCCTAAAAAAGCAACATGGGATGCGTTTTTTATTAGCCCATCCGCGTTTGATGAAGATTTCTTACATGATAGAGAAGACACCCCGCCACAAGAGCGGGAGTTTTAAGCTATGTATTTCTTAGATACCAATATCTGTATTTACGTCTTGAAAAGTCACTCCGATAAACTACGCTATAAATTTAACGCTACGCCTAATTTGGCAATTTCATCTGTAACTGTATCAAGCTAGAAATCATCCGGGTTATTATTTTGCCGACATCGAGCGTTTAGTGCGTTTTGAAGACAAGCAGGAAGTCAACAATAACGAAATAGTATATATAAGAAATATGACAGGAAGTACTGATCAGAATGCTTTTACTGGTGCGATTAAAAACGATGACGTAATGTTTTCTGCTGATTATTTCGCTGAGAAATTACCTTAATAAATAACGCTGATATTAACCTCTTTAGTCTTTGGTCAAAAGTATTTCAACAGATCCATTTAGGCTTAGTTGAAATACAAGATGATCAAGGGCAAGCGCCCATTGGCTTATCTTTTCCTGAATATGTTATTGGCGAAAAATACAGTGTGCTGGGTAGTAAATTACGTTTATTTGCGAATGATGAGGCTGGGCTTAAACAGTTTGATACTGCTAAATGGTTGGCACGTTTGAGTGATTATGTGCATTGCACCAGTATTCGTCCGGTACCTGAAAAGATAATTGGTTATGCGCTTTATCAACGTGAACAACCTAAAACCAACCCTGACCGATTGGCTAGACGTTATGCTAAAAGGCATGGTGTCGATTTTGATACGGCACTAAATGGTTTAGTCGATTTAAAATCAACTAAAAAGCCACTTAATTCTGATTATAAGATGCAGTTTCGCTATTGTGAAATGACAAAGAAAAACATCTCAAGTCCATTTATACGTGTAAAAAGTATGAGTAGTGAACAGGTGTTTTGTTTGTGGATTAAAAAAATACTGGTTGATACTCAATCAAGTGCTACATATTTCAGTAGTTACGGTTTAAGTTCAATATCAACTGTTCCTGAGTTTTGACCTAAGTTTTTTACGCTCTTTAAAAGTATATAAATTTCAGTCGGTTGCGGATTAGTGTTTAGTGGATGGGTAAATTACCTAAATCTGCTGTATACTGCTTCGCAACTGGTTTTACAGCTTTTTAAAATCAGTTCACTACCGCACAGGTAGCTTAGAAATCGATATCATCTAAACTAAATAAAGCATTTGAGTTCACTACCGCACAGGTAGCTTAGAAAACGTATTGTGATCGTATAAAAATCGATTGGGTGTTCACTACCGCACAGGTAGCTTAGAAAATGTCGCTACCATCATTATCTTTTTTCATGCTGTTCACTACCGCACAGGTAGCTTAGAAATCTCTCACGCCATTACTTAAACGAGTTACTGTGTTCACTACCGCACAGGTAGCTTAGAAAACTGTAAAAGAGCGTCAGCACCATGACTATTTGTTCACTACCGCACAGGTAGCTTAGAAATGCAAAATCAGCCTTAGAATTAATGGATACCTGTTCACTACCGCACAGG
>CAIXDX010000115.1 GCA_903918335.1 uncultured Methylococcaceae bacterium
ATACTCAGATGGTTTTTTTAACCGTAACTCAGAGGGAAAATTAAAATTTTGCTCTATCACCCAACATCAACTAGACAGTTAATTGAGCGCGACCTTTTGCTCTACGAGCATTTAATACTTTACGACCACCTACTGTCGCCATTCTTGCACGAAAACCATGAGTTCTTGCACGTTTAAGTTTGCTTGGTTGATACGTTCTTTTCATAATATTTATAACCTAATGAGTTGGGTGTTAACAAAAACACATAAAAAAGACTACGGATGATAAAATAATATGTATTGCATGTCAATTACGTAATTTGATGATTCACAATATTTAATTACAATTATCAATTATTTTATTTCTACCTTGTCTAACCAAAAAAGCAACTACATTAATGAATTTAATTTGGAACAATTGCCTAACAAAACTTGAAAATGAGATACCTAGTTCTGATTTTAGTACTTGGATAAGGCCACTACAAGCTATAGAAACAGATCAGCAAATCAAACTATTAGCTCCTAATAAATTTGTACTAGATTGGGTCAAACAGCATTATTTTGAAAAAATTAATGAATCAGTACTAGAGTTTTCAGATGGAAAATTTGATCTTACATTTGAAATTGGCTCAAAAAAAGCACCATCACCCACTATTTCACCAAAAACAAAACTTACGGAAACAAAAAAAACACTACCTAATTTTCTTAACAAAGCATTTACCTTTGAAAATTTTGTTGAAGGTAAATCTAATCAATTAGGTCGAGCAGCCTCCGTACAAGTATCTGAAAACCTAGGTAAAGCCTACAATCCATTATTAATTTATGGTGGGTCTGGCCTAGGAAAGACTCATCTTATGCATGCTATTGGTAATGCTGTATTTAAAACAAATCCTAATGCAACTATTGTTTATCTACATTCAGAAAAATTTGTACAAGATATGGTAAGAGCATTACAACAAAACTCCATTAATGCTTTTAAAGAATACTATCGAGCTATTGATGTTTTACTCATTGATGATATTCAATTTTTTGCTGGTAAAGAACGCTCTCAAGAAGAGTTTTTCCACACTTTCAATACGTTACTAGATAATAAACGTCAAATAGTTCTTACTTGTGATAAATACCCTAAAGAAATTGTTGGCCTTGAAGATAGATTAAAATCAAGATTTGGCTGCGGCCTACCCGTATCGATAGAACCACCCGATATGGAAACAAGAGCTGCTATTTTAATGAAAAAAGCTCAACAAGCTAACATTGTTCTTCCGCAAGAAGTTGCATTCTTTATAGCAAAAAAAATTCCTTTCAACGTTCGTGATCTTGAAGGTGCTTTAAGACGCGTTATTGCAAACTCCCAATTTACAGGGCGACCCATTTCTATCGAATTTACAAAAGAAGCATTACACGACTTAATTTCTTTAAAAGATAAATTAGTCAATATGGATAACATCCAAAAAACGGTAGCAGAATATTTCAAAATTAGAGTAACAGATTTATCTTCAAAAAATCGCAAACAAAACATCACTCGACCTAGACAAATTGCAATGTGTTTAGCCAGAGAACTCACCTCTCATAGCTTCCCAGAAATAGGCGATGCTTTTGGTGGTCGTGACCATACAACAGTTATGAACGCCTGTAAGAAAATAAATGAATTAAAGGTTTCTGATATGGGTATTGCGGAAGACTATTCTAATCTTCTTAGAACACTTTCCCATTAATAATAGATCTATATACTTTAATATATAGGGCATGTGGATATATTATGTATAAAGTCACGTTTTTTAGAGGATAACCTTGTGTATAAATAAAACTGTTATTTAAAGTTTGTTTTTATACATCAGTTATACACAAATAAAAGCTCTAGTAAAAAACAAAATAACTATATGATTTTAAATAAAATAAAAAGTTATCCACAGAATTATGTGTTCTTAATAATAATAAATTAAAAGAAATAAATAACATTATTATAGTAATTACGCCTCATCTTTTTAAATTAATTAAAGAAACCTTACTAATAAAAAGAGAATTATGAAATTTATAATTAATCGGGAAGAAATATTACCTGCACTTCAACAAATAGTAAGTGTCATTGAAAAAAGACAAACTATGCCTATACTTTCAAATGTATTGATAGTTGCTGAAGATCAGTTTCTTTATTTGACAGGGACTGATTTAGAAATACAAATAGTCGCTAAGATAAATTTTTCACCTGAATCAACAGGTGCTATTACGGTACCTGCTAGAAAATTCTTAGATATTTGTAGGTTATTACCTCAAGAGGCAGAAATAAAATTTGAACTTCAAAATGGTAAAGTAAAAATTTCTTCAAATCGAAGTCGTTTTTCTTTGAATTGTTTACCTGCAAATAATTATCCTGAGTTTTCAGAGTCTGATTTAGAAAACGTAATTACTATTAACTCTGGTAAATTTAAAAAAGCTTTAGATAAAACATTGTTTTGTATGGCGAATCAAGATGTTCGTTACTACTTAAATGGTTTATTACTCAACATATCAAATACTAAACTTAAATTAGTTGCATCAGATGGTCATAGATTATCTATCTATGAAGATTTGTTAAATGAAGGAACTGGCTTTGAATCCAGAATTATTTTCCCAAGAAAAGGTATACAAGAATTAAGTAAATTATTGGATGATCCTGAATTAGAGTTAAAAATAGAATTTTCTAATAACAATATTAAAGTCCATTTTAAAAATATAGTTTTTTCTGCAAAATTAGTGGATTCTAAATATCCTGATTTTAGTAAAATTTTCGATCAAGATTTTTTTAGTCCTATAAATATCCCAAGATTACCATTAAAAGAAGCTTTAACCCGTGTATCTATACTTTCTCATGAGAAACTAAAAGGCATTACATTAGACATTTCAACTGGCAGTTTAAAAATAAGTTCACATAATTTAGAACATGACGAAGCTGAAGAAGAAGTTTCTATAGATTACGATGGAAATCCCATTTCAATAGCATTTAATGCGCAATATTTATTAGATGCTTTTTCTAATTTAGATTCAGAGTTTGCTGTATTAACAATCGCAATTAATTTGACTAGTTGTTTTATTGATGAACCTAATGATTCTTCATATAAGTTTATTGTAATGCCCATGAGATTATAAGATTTGAAGTAATGTCTCTTACTAAGCTGGATATATATTCATTAAGAAATATTCAACAAGCCTCTTTCAATCCAATTTCTGGTATTAATTTTTTTTATGGTGAAAATGGCAGCGGTAAGAGTTCAATAATTGAAGCAATTTATATTTTAGGACGTGCAAAATCTTTTCGATCAAAATCAATTAAATCTGTCATTAATTTTTCTAAAGATGAATTAATCGTTTCTGCAAAAAAACAAGAAGCACATGGTGTAAGTTCCCATATAGGTGTTTTACTTAATGACAAACAAGCGCGTTGTCATATTAATCATCAAATAACTAAAAGACGATCTGAACTTGCTTACACGTTACCCATACAAATTATCCATCCCAAAAGTTTTGAGTTATTAGATTCGGGTCCACAGATAAGGCGAGAATTTTTAGATTGGGGAGTCTTTCATGATAATGACAATTTTTTATCGATATTTAGTAAATTTAAAACTGCACTCATTCAAAGAAATGCCTTATTAAAATCTAAAAAAATTCAGCATATTGATGTTTGGAATAACGAATTGATTTATTACGGTACAATAGTTAATGAATATAGAGAAATTTATATACAAAAATTTAAACCTATATTTTTAAATATCCTTGAATATTTTTTTCAAATTGAAAATATTGATTTAAAACTTTTATCGGGTTGGGATACTTCGTTAGAACTAGGAAACATTCTCTTATCAAATTTAGAAAAAGACCTTCGTTATGGATTCACTCAAAGTGGTCCACACAGAGGAGATTTTCAAATATCAATGGATGGTAGATTGGTAAAAGATGTTGTTTCACGAGGACAATTAAAATTATTTGTTATCAGTTTAAAACTTGCCCAGATGCAATTATTGTTAAACGAACAAATTAATAAAGGTTGTTTTCTAATCGATGATTTCTCGGCCGAACTAGATATAGAAAATAGAGATAAATTATTACTCTATCTATCTAATATGAATTGTCAGGTTTTTATTACCGCCACAGAAGTTTCTGAGTTTGGTAACTTAACTAAAATTAATAACTATAAAATGTTCCACGTGGAACATGGCACTATAAAGTCAGTGTAATGTTCCACGTGGAACATACATAACAACCGCAAAAGGAAAGTCATGAGTGATAATGTTGATCAGTACGATAGTACGAATATTCAAGTATTAAAAGGTTTGGATGCCGTAAGAAAAAGACCGGGTATGTATATTGGAGATACAGATGATGGATCAGGATTACATCACATGGTCTTTGAGGTTGTTGATAACTCAATTGATGAAGCTTTAGCAGGACACTGTAAAGAAGTAAAAGTGGTTATTCATAGTAACGGTTCAGTATCTGTATCAGATGATGGTCGTGGTATTCCAGTAGATATACATAAAGAAGAAGGTCGTTCAGCAGCAGAAGTTATTATGACAGTGCTGCATGCGGGCGGTAAATTTGATGATAATGCCTATAAAGTATCTGGTGGATTGCATGGAGTAGGTGTATCGGTAGTCAACGCTCTCTCTGAAGAACTAAACTTAGAGATACGTAAAAACGGTCAACTCTATAAACAACAATATAAAATGGGCGAACCTGTGGCACCATTAGTAGCAGTAGGTCCTGTAGAAGGTTCTGGCACATTAATTAATTTTAAACCTAGTTCAGAAACATTTACTGATGTCGAATTTCATTATGAGATATTGGCAAAAAGATTACGTGAACTATCTTTTTTAAACTCCGGTGTACGTATTAGTTTATATGATGAACGTAGTGATAGAACTGATGTATTTGAGTTTGAAGGTGGCATTGGTGCATTTGTAGTACATCTTAATAAAAATAAAACACCACTCTTCCCAGAAGTATTTCATTTTATAGCTGAAAAAGAAGGGGTTACCGTTGAGATTGCAATGCAATGGAATGACTCTTATCAAGAAAATGTATTTTGCTATACCAATAATATTCCTCAACGCGATGGTGGTAGCCACCTAGCGGGCTTTAGAGGTGCATTAACGCGTACTGTTAATCAATATATTGAATCAAGTGGACTAGCAAAAAAAGAAAAAGTACAAACAACGGGTGATGATGCTAGAGAAGGTTTAACAGCGGTACTTTCAGTTAAAGTACCTGACCCCAAGTTCTCATCACAAACCAAAGATAAATTAGTGTCATCTGAAGTTAAACCGCTAGTTGAATCTACTATGAATGAAAAGCTTCAAGAGTTTCTATTAGAGAAACCTCAGATTGCCAAAGCGATAGTAGGTAAGATTATCGATGCAGCACGAGCTAGAGAAGCCGCCCGTAAAGCTAGAGAGATGACACGTCGTAAAACTACTTTAGATATAGCAGGTTTACCAGGAAAGTTAGCGGATTGCCAAGAAAAAGATCCTGCATTATCAGAATTATTCTTAGTGGAAGGGGATTCTGCGGGTGGATCTGCAAAGCAAGGGCGTGATAGACGAACACAAGCTATATTGCCTTTGAAGGGTAAGATTCTAAACGTAGAAAAAGCCCGCTTCGATAAAATGATTTCTTCAGAAGAAGTGGGTACCTTAATTACAGCGTTAGGTTGTGGGATAGGTAAAGAAGAATATAATCTTGATAAACTGCGTTATCACCGTATTATCATCATGACTGATGCGGACGTGGATGGTTCTCATATTCGTACTTTATTATTAACGTTCTTTTATCGTCAATTACCTGAGATCGTTGAAAAGGGATATATCTATATCGCTCAACCCCCGTTGTATAAAGTTAAAAAAGGTAAACAAGAACATTATGTAAAGGATGATGCGCAACTTAATGAATATTTAATCCAATTAGCTTTAGATAAAGCGCAACTATTCACTGACGAGACGGCGCCACCTATTCAAGGTCAAGGCTTAGAGAAGTTAGCTAGTGAATTTACAGGTGTGGTTGGAGTGATTAATCGTTTATCAAGACGTTATGATGATGCTTTCTTAGAGCAGTTCTCATACATGGATGTTATTAACGATAGCATAAAACAAAATGACGTAAGTCTTACTGGTTGGTTGAAGAAATTAGAACAGCAACTTAACGACAGTATAGGTAAAGCAGTTTTTACAATAACACTCGATTTTAAAACCTCTGAAGATTTTTCAATTACCGTTAATAAAAAATTAAACGGTATTACTAAAACGTTTGTATTACCATCAAATTTCTTTAACGGCAAAGATTATTTAAAAATAGCGCAATACGCGAGTAATACTGCAGACATGTTTAACGAAAGTTCATATATGCAAATGGGCGAAAGACAACAACCTGTTAGTAGTTTTAAAGAAGCGTTTGAATGGATGATGAAGGAAATTAAAAAAGGCCAACATATCCAACGTTATAAAGGTTTAGGGGAAATGAACCCAGAGCAATTATGGGAAACAACCTTAGATTCAAATAATCGTCGTTTATTACAAGTTAGAATTGAAGATGTGATTGCAGCGGATGAAATATTTACTACTTTAATGGGTGACGTAGTAGAACCTCGTCGCGACTTTATTGTTAAGAATGCATTGGATGTAACTAATCTGGACGTATAATTTATGCTCACTTTCCCCCAAATTGACCCTATCGCATTAACCTTAGGCCCTGTTAAAGTCCATTGGTATGGATTAATGTATTTAATAGGTTTTGCTGCGGTCTATTTTTTAGGCCAAAAGCGTGCTCAGGCATCATGGTCAGTCATTAAACCAGAAGCCATAGAAGATCTAGTAACATATGGGGCTATGGGCGTTATTCTTGGAGGAAGGATCGGGTATATTTTATTTTATAATTTCTCAGAGTTTTTAAATGACCCAGTTATCTTGCTTAAGATTTGGCAAGGGGGTATGTCCTTTCACGGGGGCTTATTAGGCGTATTTGTTGCTATGTGGTTTTTTGCAAAGAAGCAGCATTGTTCTTTATTTCAATTAACGGACATTATTGCGCCGCTAGCGCCAATAGGATTAGGAGCTGGGCGGATAGGAAATTTTATTAATTCAGAATTATGGGGAAGACCTACAGATGTGTCATGGGCCATGATCTTTCCGAATGGTGGACCACTAGCTCGTCATCCATCACAATTGTATGAAGCATTTTTAGAAGGATTGGTGTTATTTATAATCCTTTGGCACTATTCTAAAAAACCTAGACCGACTATGGCGACTACTGGACTAGCCGTTTTCTTGTACGGTTGTTTTAGGTTTTTTATTGAGTTTTTTAGAATGCCAGATGCACATCTGGGTTTTGTCGCGTTAGATTGGGTCACGATGGGGCAAATACTTTCAACCCCGATGATTATCATTGGTGGTGGTTTAATTTATTGGGCTTATAAAAAAGAGACTGTTAAATAAATTATGCAGGCATATTTAGATCTACTAGAAAAAATTCGTACAGAAGGCACCTTAAAAGGTGATAGAACCGGTAGTGGCACACTGTCACTCTTTGGCCATCAAATGCGATTTAATCTAGCAGAAGGGTTCCCTTTAATAACAACAAAGAAAATACATTTAAAATCAATTATTTATGAGTTGTTGTGGTTTTTAAAAGGTGAAACTAATCTCGCATATTTACATGAGCATCAGGTTAATATCTGGAACGAATGGGCTAGCGAGCAAGGTGAATTAGGGCCTGTTTACGGACATCAATGGCGTTCATGGCCTACACCCGATGGAAAACACATTGATCAAATACAGCAAGTAATTGATCAGCTTAAAAAAACACCTAATAGTCGTAGAATTATCGTTTCTGCATGGAATGTAGCAGACTTACCAGATGAAACCATTAGCCCGCAAACTAACGTATTATTAGGAAAAATGGCCTTAGCCCCTTGTCATGCTTTTTTTCAGTTTTATGTAGCAGAGGGTAAGTTGTCTTGTCAGCTCTATCAGCGTAGCTGTGACACGTTTTTAGGTTTACCGTTCAATATTGCCAGTTATGCATTATTAACGCATATGGTGGCTCAGCAGAGCAATTTGGCAGTTGGAGATTTTATTTGGACGGGAGGTGATGTACACTTATACCTAAATCACCGAGAACAAGCGGAAATACAGTTAAATCGTCAACCTTACGCGTTGCCTACTTTAAAAATTTTAAGAAAACCTGAATCTATCTTCGATTATAAATACGAAGATTTTAGTTGTGAAAATTATGAGGCTCATGCGCATATTAAAGCGCCTATTTCAATTTAGCACAGTAAATTTAAGACTAAGTTCTCAAGCATTTTTAGGCTTAGAAATTCTTTCACACGATGTTAGTTCAGTTTAATTAATAAACCGAATATCAATAATTTATATAAGAGCCCAACTAATATGAACGCACAACATAAAGCCCACCCTTGGCATGGCATTGATCCGGGTGAAAATGCACCTACAATCGTTACTGCATTTATTGAGATTGTACCGTCTGATACTGTGAAGTATGAAATAGATAAAGACAGTGGCTATTTAAAAATAGACAGGCCACAAAAATTCTCAAATATGATTCCCACACTGTATGGGTTTATACCAAAGACATACTGTGCAGAAAGAACAGCTGAATATGCTTCACTTATGTCAGGAAAAAATGTACCTAAAGGTGATGGTGACCCTTTAGATATCTGTGTACTTAGTGAGCGTAGCGTGACGCATGGTGATATCTTGCTACAAGCTATACCGATTGGTGGTTTTCGTTTATTAGATGGCGGTGAAGCGGATGATAAAATTATTGCTGTTATGAAAGGTGATGAGTTCTACCGTCAATGGAATGATTTATCGGATTGCCCAGATTCTTATGTTAATCGCCTTAAACATTATTTCTTAACTTACAAGCATTTACCCAGTGAACCTAATATTTGTGAGATAACAGATGTTTATGGTCGTGAAGAAGCTCACGAAGTGATTAAACGCTCCATGGAAGATTATCAAAATCATTTTGGTTGTTAGAAAGCAGAAGGTATTTTAATTACCTTGTGGGTTTCTTTGACCATACTGATACATAAATTTACGTTTTAACAAACCGGCTGGATCATCAGGGATACGTTTTAGCCATTGTTCATTAGCTTGTTGCTGCTCTGTAGACGGTTGTTCTTGAGTAGCGGCAGGCTGTTTGGCTTTATCTTTTTCATCCTTAGACTCATCCGCTTTTTTAGGCTCAGCTTGTTTAGCCTTTTCTTCCTCAGCTTTTTTCTGTTCGGCTTCTTTTTCTTGTTGGGCTTTATCATCAGCAGATTTTTGTTCATCCGCTTGTTGCTGTTGCGTTTTTTGTTCTTCTGATTGCTCTGGTTTTTGATCAGAGTCTTTTTGTTCGTTAGAGTTTTGCTCTTGCTGATCGTCCTTAGACGGCTCTTTTTTATTATCTTTTTGGTCTTGTTTGTCCTGCTTATCTTGGTTTTGTTGTGGGTCTTGTTTTTTCTGCTCTTCTTGTTTCTTTATTTCCTTTTCAACTAAATCTCTATTAAATTTGGCATCTGCATTCTGTGGATTTAAAGCTAAGGCTTGGTCATAAGCTTGAAGCGCTTCTTTTAATTGACCCGACTGAGCTAAAGCATTGCCATGGTTGTATGCGCTGAGTTCTGTTTTAGCGTCTTTTAGGTTCTCTAAGGCTTTATCGTATTGTCCTGCTTTATACTCAGCGGCGGCTTTCCAATCAGCGTTATCAAATAAATCTGCCGCTTTTTCATATTGATTATTTTGAAAAGCCTGTTGGGCTTGTTGATTTTTAGTTTGCCATAAATCTTGCCACTCAAAGGCATAACTATTTTTGGGCAAAGGTAATAACAACAATAAAACCCAACACAATAACCCCTTTCTAAAGCTTAAAGCCGCCAAGGGAAGGGCAATGGCTAATAGCCAAGGACCTTTATCATCCCATTGCTCTAATAATATGTTTTTATTTTCTTTACCGTCTTGTTGCATGGGTTGATCGAGCCCCGCTAATAAATTTTTAATATCTGAGTCATTAGCGGTAATAGTTTGATAACGACCTTTACCTATTTCAGCTAACTTGCTTAATAATTCAGAATCTAATTTTGGGATAACAATGGTGCCCTGCTGATTTTTCATAAAACCGCCCTCAGTTAAGGCAATAGGTGCGCCATCATTAGTACCCGCACCTAATACAGATAAGGTATAGCCGTCTAAATGTTTTGCGGCACTTAAGCCTTCGTCATCCACTTGATCTGTAATTAAAAATATTTGGCCTTTTTGGAGGCCCGCTTGTTTAAATAATTCCACGGCTTTATTAATAGCTAATTCAGTATTGCTTCCTTCACTAGGCATAATATTGGTGGTGAGGGCTTCTAATTGACTTGCAATAGTTTCAGAATCATCAGTCAGTGGCGTCACTGTAAAAGCATCACCAGAATAAACTAACAAAGCGGTTTGACCATCTTTACGCAGTGCCAAAATATCAGCTATTTTGTATCGCGCTCTTATTAAACGACTCGGCTTAATATCCTCAGCATTCATCGTGGGCGACATATTTAAAGCGATGACTAAAGCAGAATCATTTCTAAACACAGGAGAGGGCAAGCGATTCCAAGTAGGCCCTGCAATAGCAGTAATGATTAACAAAGTGGCTAAAGCACCTGTTGTTAAAGGCCAGCGACTTTGGGTCACTGCTTTTTCTTGTAATAAATATGGCAGTAAATCCTCATCACAAACAGAAGCCCAATTACCGCGACTTAATTTGCTTTTTAATAAGAAAAACAAAATACCCACATAAGGTAATAAGGCTAACAGCCAATAAGGTCGAATAAAATGAAACTCTGCTAGATTCATGACAACCTCACGCGGGTAGCGCAAATAAAACCGACCAAGGCCAATGCCAAACCTAAGGGCCAAGGATACAATTCACTATGGGGTCTAAAGTATTGTTTATCTTTTTCCACGGGCTCTAACTGATCTAATAGCATGTAAATATTGTTTAATTCATCAGAGTTTCTAGCTCTAAAATATTTACCACCCGTGCTTTCAGCCACCTTAATTAAGGTCTTTTCATCTAAATCTCGAGATGGATTCACTTTTCTATTACCAAAAAAACTACGCACGATCATTTCATCCGCACCGACACCAATGGTATAAATCTTTAATTGATTATCTTTAGCCAGTTCTGCGGCTTTTATCGGAGTAATTTCACCTGCGGTATTGGCACCATCAGTTAATAAGACTAATACTCGACTATCAGCAGGTTGATTTTTAAGGCGTTTAACGGCTAAACCAATCGCATCCCCAATAGCCGTGTTTTCACCTGCCAAACCAATCACCGCTTCATTGAGTAAGGTTTGGACAGTTTTTCTGTCAAAGGTTAATGGGGTTTGTAAGTAGGCATTCGTACCAAATAAGACTAAACCGACTCTATCTCCCACACGGCGATTAATAAAATCCGTGGCCACCGCTTTAATTGCGGTGAGCCTATCAACGGCTTGTTTATTAATAAAAAAATCTTGTTCTTCCATACTGGCAGATAAATCAACGGCTAGC
>CAIXDX010000116.1 GCA_903918335.1 uncultured Methylococcaceae bacterium
GAGCTCTACTGTGCCTAAGCCCGCTGAAAAATGTCCACCTGAGATACTGACGGTATGGGTTAAATAATCTCGTAACTCTTCCGCTAACGGCTTAAGTTGCTCTTTACTCAGCTTTCTTACATCTGATGGCGTGTTGATGTTTGCTAATAAAGGATAGTTAGCTGATTTATTCATGTATGTAGTAATTCACAGTTCGGTATAAGATCCTGTTTAGCCATTCAGCATCAAAGATCAAGTTAAAATCAGCTAATAAAAACTTTATAGGCTGCGCCAAGATTCAGCTATTTATTATCCAGATTAAATGTTTAGTAATCAAGTTGGTTATTAGTGTGTACGCTGAATGATATAAAGGGATAAATCTCTAAGTAGATCAGCCTCTTCACCAAAACCACTCAGACTTTCTATCGCTTTTTCATGTAACTCTTGCGCTTTTTTCTTAGCACCCGCCAATCCAAGTAATGCAGGATATGTTGGTTTGTTATTATCTTTATCTTTACCTTGAGTTTTGCCTAAGGTAGCTGTATCACTTTCTTCATCAAGAATATCGTCTTTAACTTGAAACGATAAGCCAATACATTTAGCGTATTGATCCAATTTTGTTGCTACTTCTTCTTCAACATCTGCCTTGGTTAACGTGGCTAAATTCACACTAGCGCGAATTAAAGCACCCGTTTTATGAATATGCATATTCTCCAACTCAGGAAGATTCAACTGCGTGCCGACAGATTGCAAATCAATAGCTTGACCACCCACCATTCCTTGTGAACCACTCGCTTTTGTCAAAGCCATTATCATTTTCAATCGACCTTCCGCAGTAGCCGTAATAGTCGGATCTTTAGCTAATACTTCAAAAGCCAGTGCTTGCAGAGCATCGCCCGCCAAAATCGCAGTTGCCTCATCATAAGCAACATGACAAGTTGGCTTTCCGCGTCTTAAATCATCATCATCCATAGCAGGTAGATCATCATGAATTAACGAATACACATGAATAAACTCAACAGCACAAGCTGGGCCATCCAACGCACTTAAAGGTATACCCAAGGCTTTACCTGTACAATAGGTCAACATGGGGCGCATACGTTTGCCACCATTAAGCACACTATAACGCATAGCGCTATGTAGTTTTTGTGGTAACACAATCTCACTAGGTAGACGATCCTCTAAAGCTTTTTCAACACGAGTTTGACTAAGACTAAGATATTCTTTTAACGCATTACTCATCAGTAAATGACTCCAAGTTTTGTGTGCCGTTTTTTTCTATCAAAATTTGTACTTTTTGCTCAGCATCTTGTAATGCTTTTTGACAAACACGGGTTAAATTAACCCCACGCTCAAATGACTTTAAAGAATCTTCTAAAGAAATATCACCTTGTTCCAATTGACTCACCAACTGTTCAATTTCAGCAAGTGAATCCTCAAACAACATCCCGCTTTTCTTTTTAGTCATACTGATAATTTTTGATAAAAAGATTAAAAATAAAACGCCGTATTATATATTATTTTTAGGCTACGACATTGAGCAAATAACCCTATTTAATAAAACCTTACAATAGTTATTAGACTATTTAACACCTATCATCCTTAAGATTGTATTAAAACTGTCATATCAATGTATCGCTAATCTATTATGATAGCCCTTGAAAATACATTAATTTTCAATTCTAAATTCGGTGGAGTTCACCGAACCCCCTCACCTATTAATTTTTATATTATGAATATCATTCAAAAAACAGCTTTGATTCTATGCACTACAACTCTATTAGGTCTTAATTGCACATCAGCTATCTCCGCAGAATCAAGCAACCCGTCTGCCCCTAGCATTTCAGAAACAATTAAATATGTTGAAGCGGCTCTAGTAGAAGTGAAAAAAAGTGATTTCTCTGCTGCTCAATTACTATTGAAATCGGCACGTCTATCTTCTACAAAAATTACGGGGGATGACGCTTCCATTAAAGAAGCAAATGATTCCGTTATTCAAGGACAAATTCAAGCTAAACACGGCGAAGTTCAAAAATCTACTGATGAATTAGAGAAAGCTCTAAAACTCTATAAATCTTTGTAAAAACAATTCGACTTAATGATGGGGCTTTTACCCATCATTAAATTTATTTACTAAGCTTGAATATTAATTATTGCACCAAAGACTCAATAACTTTTAGCAACTCATCTTTCTTTACCTCTCCCTGATATTGCTTAACAATGAGACCCTGCTGATTAACAACAATTGTATATGGAACACTATTCATAATATTACCCAACTGGTGGGCCAAAATTAAACCCTCATTCTCTGCCAATAAGATGGGATAATTAATCGTTTTTGAGGAAAGAAACTGCTCGACAGATTCTTTGTTATCAATGGCAACACCAATAAACTGTATATTTTTCCCAACATACTGTTCTTGTAATGCTATAAAATCAGGAATCTCTTTAAGGCATGGAGGACACCATGTCGCCCAAAAATTAATAATCCTTATTCTGCCTTGCCATTCATTGACTGAATGTGGGTTATTCCATAAATCCGTGAGCACAAAGTCCTTGAGAATCTCCTTCTTATTGAGACTAAACTCTACAGGCGACCCCATAAACCTAAAATACACACCTAATCCCAGCGCCATTATTGCGACGAGAACAATTAGCAAAATTCTTTTTATCACTTTAGTACTTTTAAGTTATTCAAAAAAACCTCTGCCTCTTGATAACCAATAACTCGCCTGTTTTTTTGATCCTCTAAACTACCGTCAAAAAACAATATTGCAGGCGGACCTATTAAATTAAATTTAGCCAACAATAGCCTATCCTCATCAGAATCTTTTGTAACATCTGCTTTTAAAAGCCTATAACCTTTTAATGCTGCCTTAACCTTAGCATCTGTAAATGTATAGGCCTCCATCTCTTTGCATGAAACACACCAATCCGCATAAAAATCCAACATAACAGGCTGATGATTTAAGCTTGCTTGCTTAATTTTTTCTTCTAACTCACTTAAGCTTTTGACGGGCTCAAAAACAAGCCCATCTTCCTCGATAACTTGAGATTTACCAGCAACCAATCCTTTCAACGGATGCAATGGATTTGTATTACCTAAACTGACACCTATCAGTAATATTACCCCATAGGTAAACATGACTAACCCCAAACCTTTCCATAATTTAGCCCATCCAGAACTATTCAATGGCAAAGGATCCAATGCGCTCAAATATACGGCAGGTAATATTAATAGCATTGCCCATAAAATAGTGGTTACTGCACCAGGTAAAATGCGACTTAACATCCAGACTGCCACACCTAACATAAGCACACCAAATATGGCTTTTGTTGAGTTTAACCAAGCACCGGCTTTTGGCAAGAACCTACCTGCAGATGCTCCCAAAATCAATAACGGGAAGCCCATACCTAAGCCCATTGCAAATAGAGCACTACCACCCAATAAAGCATCACCTGTTTGACCGATAAATACTAGAGCCCCCGCTAGTGGGGCTGCTACACAAGGACCTACAATTAAAGAGGAAAGAATTCCCATAATGGCAGCACCAAGTAGCGAACCATCTTGATGTTTAAAACTTGACTGACTCAATCGGGTTTTTAATGAGTTTGGTAATTCTAAATCATAAAAACCAAACATTGAAAATGATAAGAGGACAAATATGCCACTAAATAAGGCAATAATCCAAGGCTGTTGAAATGTGGCTTGTAAATTGCCGCCAAAAATTGCAGCAAGTACACCAAAAACGGTATAAGTTAATGCAGAGGCAATGACATAACTTAAAGATAATAAAAAACCTCTGATCGTTGTGATTTTATGGCCATGACCCACAATTATTCCTGAAAGAATAGGAATCATCGGAAAAATACAAGGCGTAAATGAAATAAGAATTCCGAACCCTAAAAATGAAATCAGTGTCATGCCGAAACTGTCTCGCTTCAAAGAACTTACAATTTGATCTTGTTCAGATAAAATTATTTGCTCAGAAAATTCTTTAGAAGCAGTTTCAGACTCTAATAAAGTTGGCAGTGATAAATCACTAACCTTAGTCATAGGAGGATAACAAACTCCGCGCTCAGCACAACCTTGAAACTTAGCAACCAATGTTATTTTCTGTGCTTGATTGTTTACCCTAATAATGGGTAAATCAAAGGCTAAATTATCATGAAATATTTCAACTTTTCCAAAGGCCTCATCTTCCTTGACGGCACCATGTGGAATTGCATAAACACCTAATTGCACACCTTCTGAATTGGTTATCTCTAATGCAATTTTTTCTCGATAGAGATAATACCCCGTTGCTATTGTCCAATTAACATGCAATGTATTTGGGCTTTTTACGTCAGAAAAAAACTGAAAAGCATCTTCGGGTGGAAGTAAATCATCATTTTGATTACCCTTTAACTTAGCTGCTCCATTAATTAATTGCTCTAGCACTCCCTTTTGATTAGAAACTAATGGAGTCGGAGTCGGTAAATCTAAATCAATCACTTTTTTCTGAGGCGGATAACAAATACCTTTATCTGCACATCCACGATACTGAACTAAAACTTGAAATGATGAGACTGGAGATGATAAAACTAATGAAACAGGTAGAATTAACTGATTACGAAACACAATGACGTCACCAAAACTATCATCATGTTTTTTTTCTCCTGCAGGAAAAATTAATGGAGAAATTGCTACTGAATCAACTTTAGATATTACTTTAATATGCTCTTGATACAGATAATAACCTGATGCAATATCCCATTGAAGAACAATTTGATCAGCACCGACAGTCTTTACATTGAGCTTAAAAGCCTCATCTACCGGTAAGGGGGAGTTATCTGCAAATGCATTATTTACTAATCCAGATAACGTAATAATAAAAAATAAACCTATAATTTTTAAATTTGACATGTGGCAATCCAGTTAAGATATTCAGAAGATCCATTATCAATAGATACAGCAATAATCTCAGGAAGTTCATAGGGATGATTGTCTTTAATAACTAATTCAATCAAATCATACTTAGACTTCATTGATTTAATTAACAGCAAATATTCCTGAGCTGTTTCAACTTGATCTTGCCATCGATATACTGAGGTAATATTGGGCAAAATATTAACACATGCCGCCAATTGATTATTCACCAAAATGTGAGCTAATTTTTCCGATATTTCTTTATC
Source organism: uncultured Methylococcaceae bacterium (assembly GCA_903918335.1). Classification (GTDB taxonomy): domain Bacteria; phylum Pseudomonadota; class Gammaproteobacteria; order Methylococcales; family Methylomonadaceae; genus Methylobacter_C. The sequence continues at coordinate 5,155 of CAIXDX010000116.1, forward strand.
GGGACAAGAACAAACTATAACTTGATAAACATTACTCATCTACGAAAATCGCAACTCATAAACTCATTGCCCCTCTAAAAATATAAAAAAATTATCTGTATATTGATACAATCAGAACAATATAATCAAAAGTCATACTGACAACTAAACTACAAGTAGTGCTATGAAACCTTTACAAACCATACTCGTAATAATTTTAATCATTCCATTCCTAGAAATTTATTTATTACTGGAGGTAGGCAGTATCATTGGAGCGATACCTACTATATTCTTAGTCGCATCTACAGCAATAATAGGCACGTGGTTGCTTAAAGAACAAGGATTTTCAACTTTTCAACGACTACAAGAAAATTTGCGCCAAGGAATATTACCGGCATATGAAATGATTGAAGGTCCCATTATTTTAGCAGGTGGATTACTTCTTCTTACACCAGGATTTATCACTGACATCCTTGGTCTTGCATGTTTAATTCCATCACTACGTAAAAAAATTGCACAATACATCATTGAAAACAGTTTAATTCAACAAAGTGGTTCATTTACCAAAGAACCATCAAGTAATGTGAACGTATTGGAAGGGGAATTTGAAAAAGAAGATTAAATTTTGATACGCTTTGGCGCAAAGGTAATTTAAACCCTTGCGCCCGCTTTATTTAAGCGTTATTCAACTGGAGTATTTTCAACAACTGCAGAGTTTTTATTAAGACCTGAGTAGACTGGACACCATCCTGAAAAACCTGTACCAACAAGTACCATACCAATTAATAATAATGCAATTGATGCAGTAAATATTGAAATAACCAATAATGCTGCGCCACCGTACAAACGGTATTTTTTCTCATTTGCGCCAACATTGTGTTCAAACTTAGTCATACGTTTATAATCAAAACTCATATTAATCCCCCACTGTGTGATAGTTATAATTTATCTTAGCAATGATAATTGAAGCCATTAGCCAATGGCAAGTAATATACACAGCTCTACAGAATGTGCAAGTGATAATACAAAATGGA
>CAIXDX010000117.1 GCA_903918335.1 uncultured Methylococcaceae bacterium
GAAAGTTTAATAGTTTTTGACTTGTCATTGCGGGTATCATAAGTTCCAATTAACTAAAATAATAAGGAGAAAGCGGATGTCAAAAGGCCAAAATTTACAGGATAATTTTTTAAATTCACTCAGAAAGGACCATACGCCTGTATCAATTTTTCTAGTTAATGGCATTAAATTACAAGGAAAAGTAGATTCGTTTGATCAATATGTCATTATGCTTAAAAACACCATTAGTCAAATGGTTTATAAGCATGCTATTTCCACTATTGTACCGAGTAAAGCTGTCAAAATGACGCGTGAGGATGAGGTTGTTGAGGAATAGGCGCTTCAGTTTTGATGTTGTCTTTAATCCTTTAGTTTTATCCTTGGAGTATTTTATTGTTTGATCGACCAGATTCTGGTGAACGAGCTATACTTGTTCATCTAACCATGCGTTCCGGACAGGAAGATCTATTAGAGCTGAAAGAACTCGCTAAATCTGCCGGAACTGATCCTATTTATGTTGTTACTGGGACGCGGAAACGCCCAGATTCAAAGTACTTTGTTGGCACTGGTAAGCTTGATGAGCTAAAAGCAGCTGTAGAAGAATACAGTGCCGATGTCGTGTTATTTAATCATCCATTAGCCCCGAGTCAGGAAAGAAATCTTGAAGGCTATCTCGGTGTCCGAGTGGTTGATAGAAACGGATTAATTCTTGATATATTTGCACAGCGTGCACAATCTTTTGAAGGTAAATTACAAGTAGAGTTGGCGCAGTTAAAGCATTTATCTACTCGCTTAGTGCGAGGTTGGACACATTTAGAACGTCAAAAAGGCGGCATTGGTTTACGTGGTCCAGGTGAGACTCAGTTAGAAACAGATAGACGTTTATTGGGTTTACGAATTAAGCAGATTCAACAACGTTTAGATAAGGTTGATAAACAACGTCATCAAGGGCGTAGTAAGCGTAAAAAAGCAGAGATCCCTTCGGTGTCATTGGTGGGGTATACCAATGCAGGTAAGTCCACTCTATTTAATGCCCTAACCGGCGCGAATATCTATGCAGCGGATCAATTGTTTGCGACTTTAGACCCAACCTTACGCAGTTGCCAGTTACCTAATAGTACGGAGATTGTTTTAGCAGATACCGTTGGATTTATTAGGCATCTGCCGCATGAATTAGTGGCGGCTTTTAAATCTACATTGCAAGAGGCAAGTGAAGCGGACTTGTTGTTGCACGTTGTTGACTCTTTTAGTGAAGAACGCGATGAAATAATGTTGCAAGTTAATAATGTCCTCAAAGATATTCAGGCTGATAAAGTGAGGCAGTTGGAGGTTTTTAATAAAATCGACTTGCTAGATAATATTCAGCCTCACGTTGACAGAGATGATTTAGGTAATCCAATTCGTGTTTGGGTGTCAGCAGAGTCTGGTGCGGGGATCGATTTATTAAATGAGGTATTGGCTGAGATTTTTGCCAATACAAAAGTAAAAAGACGCTGTTACTTACGACCTGATCAAACGCAAATTAGAGCAAAACTATTTACTTGCGCAAATATAATTGAAGAGCATATTAATGAATCCGGTGCCAATGAATTGGTCATTGAAATCGATGTTAGGTATTTGGGATTGTTGAAAGATGTAAAAAATGAAGAAATAACTGCATAAAGGTCGTTATTTCAATATTAAGTGTAGATAGTTAGACCAAAAGTGGTGGTTTTCACTTTTATTGAGATATACGATAGAATAGGCGTTATTACTATCCCAAGGGATAAAATTAATTAAGTAATCCAATATGGAGCATAAGTATGTCGTGGAATGAGCCTGGTGGTGATAATAAAGACCCGTGGAGTGGTCGAGGAGACCAAAAAGGACCTCCTGATTTAGACGAAGTTGTTCGTTCTTTACAAGAGAAGTTAGGCAAGTTTTTTGGCGGGGGTAATGGTGATAATAATCAGGGTTCACCCAGCAATTTCTCTTTTAACACTTCATTGGCAGGGATAGGTTTTATCGTCGGTGGGGCTGTTTTTTTATGGGGTTTAAGTGGTTTTTATATCGTAGATGAAGGTAATCATGGTGTTGAAACTCGCTTTGGTCAATATATTGGTACGACACAATCAGGTTTAAATTGGCATATGCCAGCACCGATTGAACATGTTGATATTGTTAATGTCAAACAACAACGTTTTATTGAAGTGGGATACCGTTCCGCTGTTGGGGATCAAGTGGCTTCTGTACCCAAAGAAGCTTTAATGTTAACTAAAGATGAAAATTATGTGGATGTGCGTTTAGCTGTGCAGTATCAAGTTAAGGACGCTAAACAATATTTATTTAACGTGGTGAATCCTGCTTTAACATTAAAACAAGTCACAGAGAGTGCGCTAAGAGGTGTTGTAGGTAGTAGTGCTATGGATTTTGTCTTAACGCAAGGTCGTAGTGAAATTGTGACGCTAATTAAAAAAGAAATCCAAGATGTAATGGATAGTTATGAATCAGGTATTCAAATTACTAGTGTGAATCTGCAGGATGCACAACCACCTGAGCAGGTTCAAAATTCTTTTGAAGATGCCATTAAAGCGCGTGAAGATGAGCAGCGTTTAATTAACGAAGCAGAAGCCTATTCTAACGATGTGGTGCCTAAGGCTCGTGGTGCTGCGGCTCGTAAAATCCAAGAAGCCGAAGGGTATAAAGAGCAAGTTATTGCTCAGGCTCAAGGTGAAACCAGTCGGTTTACGCAATTGTTAGGTGAATATACTAAAGCACCTGATGTGACTCGTAAACGTTTGTACATCGAATCTATGGAAGCAGTGTTATCAGAGTCTAACAAAGTGTTGGTTGATGCTAAAACAGGAAGCAATTTTTATTTGCCGATAGATAAATTGACTCAAACGCCTGCAGTGTCAGCGTCATCTTCTTCATCAACAAACAGTGGTTCTACAGCTTCAGTAGATCAACCTCAAAGTCAGCAACAGTCGGTAGTTATTCCAGAGCCAACCGTTGAACGTAATGCAACTCGTAGTCGTGATGGAAGAGGTCGCTAATGAATCAAAATAAAATTTTAGTAGGCTTGGCTGGTGTTTTATTGATCAGTTTTATGAGTGTTTTTTCGGTGAGTCAAACTGAAAAAGTAATCAAATTTCGTCTAGGTGAGATTGTTAAGAACGATTATGAGCCTGGATTACATTTTAAAATTCCGTTTATTAATAATGTTAAGAAGTTTGACGGTCGTATTCAAACAATGGATGCTAAACCGGAACGATTTTTAACCGCGGAAAAAAAGAATGTTATTGTTGATTCTTTTGTAAAATGGCGTATCGGGAATGTAAGTACTTTTTATACCACTGTAGCGGGTGATATTGATCAAGCTAATTTACGTTTGGACCAGATTATAAAAGATGCTTTCCGTAGTGAATTTAGTAAACGTAATATTAAACAGTTGATATCAACTGATCGTAGTGCAATTCGTGAAATATTAACAAACAACTCAAAAGCCGTTGCGGCCGAGTTGGGTATGGAAATTGTTGATGTCCAAGTAATGCGTATCGATTTACCACCTGAAGTGAGTAGTTCGGTATTTCGTAGAATGGAAGCTGAAAGAGAAAGAGTTGCGAGAGAATTCCGATCTCAAGGCGCAGAAGCGGCAGAAAGAATTAGAGCGGATGCTGATAGACAACGTGTAGTGACTTTAGCTAATGCTTTCCGTGATGCTGAAAAATTGCGAGGTGAGGGTGATGCCGCCTCAGCTGAAATCTACGCTAATGCGTTTGGTGCAGATACTGAGTTCTTTACCTTTTATCGTAGTTTGAATGCTTATAAAAAGAGTTTCTCTAGTTCAAGTATGATGGTGCTAGATCCAAGCTCTGATTTCTTTAAATATTTTAAAGCCCAGAAATAAGGTTCTATTTCGTTTCAAGAGATCATTTATAATTAAAGAATATTAGTTTAAGTCGTATTATTTTTTTAATGAAACATCAAAACGCTCCGCCTAGGTGGGGCGTTTTGTTTGAGTGGATATACAAAAATGCAAGCAAAAGATTCCTGGCTCTTGCCTGATGGAATAGAAGAAATATTGCCGGAACAGGCTAAGCAACTTGAAGTATTACGTACTCAGTTATTAGAATTGTTCAGTTCTTGGGGGTACGATTTAGTTATTCCACCTTTCATAGATTTTTTAGATTCTCTATTGACGGGTTCCGGACATGATTTAGATTTGCAAACGTTTAAGTTGACTGATCAGTTAACGGGGGAAATGTTGGGTGTAAGAGCTGACATGACGCCCCAAGTCGCTAGAATTGATGCGCATAACCTTAAACATCCTTGGCCAACACGGCTTTGTTATGTAGGAACAGTACTACATACAAGAGGTGATCCTTTGCATAAAACCCGAAGTCCTATGCAATTAGGTGCGGAGATATATGGACATGCGGGTAAAGAAAGTGATGTGGAAGTGATTCGATTAATGCTGGAAACACTCGCTGTTGCTGGTTTATTAAATATTCATTTAGATTTAGGTCATGTAGGTATTTACCGAGCATTATCTAAACAAGCCGGTCTTACAGAAATTCAAGAAGGTGAGTTGTTTGATGTTCTACAACGTAAAGCGCGGCCAGAACTTAAAGTTCTATTAGATAGTTATAGTATTGATGATGATTTGAAGGTGATGTTGTTAAAATTACCTGAGTTGAATGGTGGTAAAGAAGTGATGCAGGAGGCTAGAACTGTTCTGTCAAAAGCTAATGCGGAAGTTAAGCGTGCTTTGGCTGATTTAGAAGCGATCGCTGCAGAGTTAACAGGATTTTTACCTTCATTACCTATTAGCTTTGATTTAGCAGAATTGCGAGGGTACCATTATCATACGGGTGTTGTGTTTGCTGCTTTTGTACCGTCCTTAGGTAGAGAAATTGCGAGGGGTGGGCGCTATGATAATATTGGTGCAGTATTCGGTAGAGCGCGTCCTGCTACTGGATTTAGTACCGATTTAAAATTGGTTTCTGCACTTGCTAAGCAATCAAATCCAGTGCAATTAAAGCAATTAATTTTTGCACCTTTTGTTGAGGATGCAGATTTAACACAAAAAATTAGAGACCTACGCGCTCAAAAGCAAGCGGTTGTTCAACAATTGCCTGGCCAAACCGGAGGTGCACAGGAAATGGGTTGCACTTCTATTTTAGAAAAAGATCAACAAAATTGGGTTGTGAGACCTTTAGCTTAAGTCTGGAATAATTATGGGAAAAAATGTTGTTATTATCGGTACTCAATGGGGTGACGAAGGAAAAGGTAAGCTGGTTGATTTATTAACCGAGCAAGTTGAAGCTGTTGTCCGTTTTCAAGGTGGGCATAATGCGGGTCACACCTTGGTTATTCATGGTGAGAAAACTGTATTGCACTTAATTCCTTCTGGAATTCTTAGGGATGATGTTTTGTGCATGATTGGTAACGGCGTTGTTTTATCTCCTCAGGCTTTAATTGAAGAAATTGATATACTTGAAAAAGCAGGTATTTCAGTTAGAAACCGTTTATTAATCAGTGAAGCTTGTACTTTGATTTTGCCTGTCCATGTGGCTATTGATCAGGCCCGTGAAAAAGCGCGCGGTGGTAAAGCGATTGGTACAACAGGTCGTGGCATTGGTCCTGCTTATGAAGATAAAGCGGGTCGCAGAGGTTTGCGAGCGGGTGACTTATTAAATGCTGAGACTTTTGCTGAAAAGCTAAAAGATTTAGTGGATTATCACAACTTTATGTTGACTAATTATTATCATACGTCTGCAGTTGACTACCAACAGACGTTAGATGAAGCGTTAAGATTAGCTGAGTTAATTAAACCTATGTTAACGGACGTGAGCGAAGTGCTTTATCGGTTCCAATCGGAAGGTAAAAACTTATTGTTTGAAGGTGCGCAAGGTGCTTTACTTGATATAGACCATGGTACATTCCCGTATGTGACTTCTTCAAGCACTACTGCGGGTGGTGCTGCAACAGGCAGTGGTTTAGGTCCATTGGATTTTGATTATGTTTTGGGTATTACTAAAGCTTATTCTACACGTGTAGGTAACGGTCCTTTCCCTTCAGAGTTACATGATGCTAACGGTGATCATTTAGGTACTAAAGGCCACGAGTTTGGCGCTACGACAGGTCGTAAACGCCGTACGGGTTGGTTTGATGCGGTTGCAATGAGGAAATCGGCAAAGTTAAATAGTTTAAGTGGTATTTGTTTAACGAAGCTAGATGTTTTAGATGGCTTAGAAAAAATTGGTATTTGTACTGCTTATAAATTAAATGGTGAAGTGACTGACACTGCTCCTTTAGGTGCGGATCAGTATGAGCAATGTGAGGCTATCATTGAAGAAATGCCTGGTTGGTCAGAAAATACATTTGGTGTAACAGACTATAGTGCTTTGCCTGTTAATGCAAAAAATTACATTAGGCGTCTTGAAGAGTTGGTCGGTGTAAAAATCACTATCATTTCTACTGGTCCAGATCGCGATGAGACGATAGTGCTTGAGCACCCTTTTGCTTAAGTTCAAATTTATTGATTGAAGTATTAGGCTTATGTCAAAAATAAAAGTGCTTTTTGTTTGCATGGGTAATATTTGTCGATCACCGACTGCAGAAGGTGTGTTTGCAAAGTTACTTAAAGATCGCAAGTTAGAAGAGCATTTTATAATTGATTCGGCAGGCACCCATGCTTATCATGTGGGAGAGCAGCCTGATCTTCGATCACAAGAAGCTGCGTTAGAAAGGGATGTGCGCCTAGCTCATTTACGAGCTAGAAAAGTGGTTATGGGTGATTTTGAGGATTTTGATTATTTATTAGCCATGGATGATGATAATTTTCATACTTTAATCAACGCCTGTCCTGAAGCCTATCAATACAAGATTAAATACTTTTTAGATTACGCTCCGCATTTATCGGTCAGGGAAGTACCTGATCCTTATTATGGTGGTAGGTTTGGGTTTGAAAAAGTTTTAGATTTGATAGAGGTTGCTTCAGAAGGTTTCTTAGAAGCATTAGTTATTAAAAAGACAGTTAAATTATAAGGTGTCATTGTGGCGATAGTTTCTAATACAGTTAGTTATTTAGATGGTGATGTTTTATTAGAAGGATTTTTTGCCTTTGATGATGCTATACAAGGACAAAGACCCGCAGTATTAATCAATCACGCTTGGGCAGGCAGAGACGAGTTTGTAGGAGAAAAAGCTAAGAAATTGGCTGAGCTAGGTTATTTAGGGTTTGCTGTTGATATGTATGGAAAAGGAGTTTTGGGTGCCAGTGCTGATCAAAATTCAAAGTTAATGCAACCTTTTATGGAAAACCGCCAGCTGATTAATCAAAGAATGAAAGCTGCTTTCAATGCGCTTAGATTAATGCCTTGGGTCAATGATAAACAAATAGCGGTTATAGGGTTTTGTTTTGGTGGTTTATGTGCGCTTGATTTTGCTAGAACCGGTATTGATATCAAAGGTGTTATTAGTTTCCATGGTTTGCTAGGCGCGCCTCAACTTGATAGCCCCCTCCCTATAAAAGCTAAAATTCTCGCTTTACATGGGCACGATGATCCGATGGTGCCCGTTTCACAAGTTAATGCTTTCCAAGAAGAAATGACGCGTGCTGGTGCTGATTGGCAGTTTCATACGTTCGGGAATACGATGCATGCTTTTACTAATCCA
>CAIXDX010000118.1 GCA_903918335.1 uncultured Methylococcaceae bacterium
CCCGACTTATATTTAAAGAAAAACGAAGACAAACGCTTACGTAAAGGCCATTTATGGGTGTTTAGCAATGAGGTGGATACCAAACGATCGACATTAGATCAGTTTACTGCTGGCGAATTAGTCAATATTAGAAGTGACGACGGAAAAATATTAGGCACTGCCTATATCAATCCCCAAACACTCATTTGCGCACGTTTGCTATCTAGAAAAGCTAATTTAAAATGTGGCGCAAACTTTTTTAAAGAGCGTCTATCTACTGCGTTAACCCTACGCGAGAAAATATTTCCTAACCCCTTTTATCGTCTAGTCTTTAGTGAAAGTGACGGCCTACCTGGTTTAGTAATTGATCGTTTTGGTGATGTATTATCCTTACAGATTACAACGGCCGGTATAGAAATTCGTAAAGAAGCTTTAATAACCGCTCTTATTGAACTATTAAAACCGACCGCCATCATTTTAAAAAATGATAATAGTCAAAGACAATTAGAAGGCTTAAGTCAAGAATCTGAAGTGGTTTACGGACAATTACCTGAAAACCTAATCATCGAAGAAAATGGCGCGAAATTTAAAGTCGATATTTTAGAAGGACAAAAAACGGGATGGTTTTATGATCATCGTAGTAGTCGCGCACAATTAGCCTCATTTTCTAAAGACCAACGCGTCTTAGATTTATTTTCTTATACTGGTGCTTGGGGGATTCCTGCTGCAATCGCTGGGGCGACTGAAGTCACCTGTGTAGATGCATCAGAAGGTGCCTTAGCCATCGCTCAAGAAAATGCCCAGCTTAATCTGGTGGCCGATAAGATGCAATTTGTGCGTAGTGATGTATTTGACTTTCTTAAGCAAGCCCGCTTAGATAATCAAGTCTATGATATTATCGTGCTAGATCCACCAGCATTGATTAAGCGTAAAAAAGATTTTAAATTAGGTTATGAAGCCTATAGACGACTTAACCATCTGGCATTACAAGTATTATCAAAGAATGGCATTCTAATTTCCGCTTCGTGCTCATTTCATCTCAGTCGTGAAAATTTACATGAAATATTACGTAGCTCTGGTCGTCATATTGATCGACATTTGATCTTTTTTGCGACAGGCGGCCAAGGCCCTGATCATCCGATTGATCCAGCCTCACCTGAAAGTGAATATTTAAAAACTTTCTTTTGTTCGGTATCAACAAGTCTATAAAAGCATTGAGCCATCTTTATTACCATTATAAAATGTAGTTTTTTTATACACGTTTCAAAATTAGCACTGATACTAAATTCGTTAGTGCGCCCAATAGAACAATAATTATTATTTAAATGAGGATATTAAATTAATGAAAGCCTGCGAATCATGTAGTCGTGTAGAGATCGGTAAAAATCATAACCAAGTACCTGTTTTACGAAGAGCCATCGGTTTAGTATTTGTCTATCTCCCTATCTTGACCTTACCTTTTGTTTTTTTAAGTGCGTACCTCACTTACTACCACTTGATCTTAATCGGTGGCAAAAATATTAAAAAATACTCTGACTTTCTGCCAGAAAGAAGCTCACATCGTTATGATTTAAAAAATCAAATCACAATGGATGGTTCTTTTAAATTAAGCTTAGCTCAATCAAAATTGTATTGGATATTAAACTGCACATGGTATTGCCCAGTGAGTGTGGCGGTATTCGAATGGCATGCTTACATGGTTAAAATTGTTGAAAACTGGTGGTGTCCGTTCACCCACGAGAAAAAAGAAGGTTACAGCAACGCAAAGATTGATAAGTCTTTCTGGCACATTTACCCTGAAGATGCGGTTAAATTAAACCCAGAAGATCTTAATAATCCCATTTGGAACGAAGACACAGATACTTCAGAGTCTAAATAAACGACTCACTAAAAGTGATTTGATGCAAATCGGTACCTATTCATTAAAAAACAAATTAATTCTTGCCCCTATGGCTGGCATTACAGATCGGCCATTTAGAGAATTATGTAAAGAAATGGGTGCCAGCTTGGCTGTATCTGAGATGGTTGCATCAAATCCGGCCTTACGCTATCATAAAAGAACACTACTAAAATCTGATCATACAGGCGAATCTGGTTTACGATCTGTACAAATTTTAGGTACTGATCCTCAGCAAATGGCTGAAGCAGCGCAGTTTAATGTTGCTCGTGGCGCCCAAATTATTGACATTAATATGGGGTGTCCGGCAAAAAAAGTCTGCTCAGTAGCCGCAGGCTCAGCCTTATTAAGAGACGAAATCTTAGTAAAAAAAATTTTAGACGCTGTGGTTAATTCCGTTGATGTTCCGGTAACGCTCAAGATAAGAACTGGCTGGGACCTACAAAATCGTAATGCGGTAGAAATAGCTAAAATTGCTGAACAAGCAGGTATTTCTGCTCTCACATTACACGGCAGGACACGCGCCTGTAAGTTTAACGGGCAAGCAGAATACGAAACGATCAGAAATGTTAAAGCCGCTGTCAATATTCCTATTATTGCCAACGGTGATATTGATTCAGCTGAAAAAGCCCAAACTGTCCTTGACAGTACGGGAGCCGATGCCATCATGATAGGCAGAGCAGCACAAGGAAATCCATGGTTATTTTCTCAAATCAATCATTTCCTAGTCACAGGAAAAACGTTACAAAAACCGACGCGAACAGCTATACAATCTACATTGTTAACCCATTTAGAACATCTCTATAGTTTCTATGGAAACACTACCGGTGTTAGAATAGCTAGAAAACATATATCTTGGTACTTCAATCATATTGATAACATCCATCAGGATACGAAAAACAAAGTCAATCAAGCTCAATGTCCGACTGAACAAATATTGCAAGTTAATTTAGCCTTTAATTTTTAAATCTGGATAGTGTTAATGACCACGAATGTATCACTAAAAAATTCTGAAATTATTAACATGGACGCTAAAAGCACTGCGCTTTTACCTCTTTCAGTCTATGTAAAACAAGCGATTGAACAATATCTAACTCAATTGAGCGGTCATGATGCTATTGGTTTACACGCCCTAGTTATTAATGAAGTTGAAAAACCATTATTAGAAGCTGCGCTGGAGCATGCTGGATACAATCAAACTAAAGCGGCTAAAGCGTTAGGATTAAGTAGAAGTACCCTTCGTAAAAAATTAGAACAATACAATATTTCTTAAAACTTGTGACACACAGCAAGTTTTTCGCTTTACCACCTACCTATCAATACAAATAAACAAAGGTCTGCATGAACAAAAAAATAACTCGAGCTCTGATCAGCGTCTCAGATAAGACTGGCATTATCGACTTTTCTAAAGCTTTGAGTGATCTAGGAATAGAGCTTCTATCTACGGGTGGTACTGCAAAAATCCTAGCCGAAAATAATATCCCCGTCACAGAAGTATCTGACTATACGGGCTTTCCTGAAATGATGGATGGACGTGTTAAAACTTTACATCCTAAAGTTCACGGTGGCATATTAGGTCGTAGAGGTATTGATGACACAGTCATGGCCAATAATGGCATTAAACCGATTGATATGGTCGTGGTTAATCTTTATCCTTTTGAGCAAACCATAGCTAACCCAAACTGTGATTTTGAGACCGCTATAGAGAATATCGATATTGGCGGCCCGACTATGATTAGAGCTGCCGCTAAAAATCATGCCGATGTAGCTATTATTGTAGACCCCAGCGATTATGCAGCGACCTTAGCTGAATTAAAAAACACGGCTAATGCTTTATCTGCCGAAACTCGCTTTAACTTAGCCTTAAAGAGTTTCGAACACACCGCGCGTTATGACACTGCAATTGCGACCTATTTAGGTAATTTAAGCGGCACACAATTCCCTGAAACACTTAACTTACAATTTTATCGCAGCCAAACCATGCGTTATGGTGAGAATCCTCATCAAAATGCCGCTTTCTATCGTGAGAAAGCACCTGAGTCGGGCACAATTGCTGCTGCACGTCAATTACAAGGTAAAGAATTATCATATAACAACATTGCCGATGCCGATGCCGCTTTAGAGTGTGTTAAATCGTTTAATGCTAAACCCACTTGCGTGATAGTTAAACATGCAAATCCTTGTGGTGTAGCAGAAGCTGATAATTTATTGGGCGCTTATGATAAAGCGTATGCAACTGATCCAACTTCTGCTTTTGGCGGCATTATTGCTTTTAACCAAGAATTAGACGCAGATACTGCGGCTGAAATTATTAAACGTCAATTTGTTGAAGTGATTATTGCCCCAAGCTTAACACCTGCAGCAATCGCTGTTTTATCAGAAAAGCAAAACATCCGCGTTTTAGAATGTGGCGGTTGGACTGCGAAACCTGAACCCTCTTTTGACTATAAACGTGTTGCCGGTGGCTTATTAGTTCAAGATAAAGACCTAGGTGAAGTTAACCCTGCTGACATTAAAGTGGTTAGTCAACGTAAACCTACTGAACAAGAATTCGCGGACTTACTATTTGCTTGGAAAGTGGGTAAGTTTGTGAAATCTAATGCCATTGTGTATTGTAAAAATGGTCAAACTATTGGGGTCGGTGCAGGCCAAATGAGCCGAGTCTATTCAGCCAAAATTGCGGGCATCAAAGCAGCAGATGAAGGTCTAGAAGTACCCGGTTCTGCGTTAGCATCAGATGCGTTCTTCCCTTTTAGAGATGGAATTGATGCCGCGGCTGAAGCTGGGATTACTGCCATTATTCAACCAGGCGGATCAGTCCGTGATAATGAGGTTATTGCAGCAGCTGATGAACATAATATCGCTATGGTATTTACTGGCATGCGTCATTTCAGACATTAATTTAGAGTGAGTCATAACATGAAAGTCTTGATCGTTGGTAGTGGTGGTCGTGAACACGCCCTTGCTTGGAAAACCAAACAATCACCTAAAGTATCTAGCGTTTTCGTTGCTCCGGGTAACCCAGGGACTGCCTTAGAAGATAACATCTCTAATGTGGCTATCGCTGTTGATGATATTGCTGGCTTATTAGCATTTGCCCTAGCGGAAAAAATCGACCTGACTATTATCGGCCCTGAAGTGCCTTTAGTATTAGGTGTGGTTGACCAATTTACTGCTGCGGGACTTAAATGCTTTGGTCCCACTGCACAGGCAGCGCAACTAGAGGGCTCGAAGTCTTTCTGTAAAGACTTTATGATTCGCCATCATATTCCAACAGCAGCTTATCAGTCTTTTACCGATAAAGATTTAGCCATTGCCTACATTAAACAACAAGGCGCACCTATCGTTGTTAAAGCCGATGGCTTAGCGGCAGGGAAAGGCGTTATTGTTGCGACCTCAGAAGCTGAAGCCATTGCCGCTGTTGAAGATATGCTTTCAGGCAATGTATTTGGTGAAGCCGGAAATCGTGTTGTTGTTGAAGAGTTTTTAGTCGGTGAGGAAGCAAGCTTTATTGTCATAGCAGATGGCAAACATGCACTGCCTATGGCTACTTCACAAGACCATAAGGCTCGTGATAACGGCGACAAGGGGCCTAATACGGGTGGCATGGGAGCTTATTCTCCAGCACCCGTAGTCACTCAAGAGATTCACGATATTGTGATGCGTGATATCATTAATCCTACCTTAAAAGGTATGGAAGAAGACGGTCTACCTTATACTGGATTTTTATATGCTGGATTAATGATTAGCAAAGACAACACCGTTAAAGTTTTAGAATACAACTGCCGTTTTGGAGACCCAGAAACACAACCGATTATGATGCGTATGAAAAGCGACTTAATTGAATTGTGTAGCGCGGCATTAGAAGGCAACCTTGATAAAACTACTAGTGAATGGGATGATCGAGCGGCTTTAGGTGTTGTACTAGCGGCAGGCGGCTATCCTGATACTTACCAAAAAGGCGATATTATTTCTGGTTTAGGAACCGATACTCCCTCAGATAGAAAAGTATTCCATGCAGGTACACAGCAACAAGGCGATAACATTGTTACTTCCGGAGGCCGTGTGTTATGTGCTTGCGCCTTAGGTGAAAGCATTCAAGAAGCTCAAACTAAAGCTTATGAATTAGTCGATACCATTCAGTGGGACAACATGTTTTATCGCACCGATATTGGCTTTAAAGCACTGTAAGCCTTAAATTAAACGGTGCAGAACTATCTACACCGTTTAATCTCAGCAATACCGCTACGAAATAAAAAATTGCCTCAATACTTTAATCATATAGTGATGATCTAAGACCCCTGCACTTTCTCTAATACTGTGCATGGCCCACAATGGATTCCCCACATCAATTGATCTAACCCCTAATTTAGCAGAAGTAATAGGGCCGATGGTACTTCCACACGCTAAATCACTACGGTGGGAATAAGTTTGATAAGGCACATCTGCTTGGTTACACCAATCTATGAAGCGGGCTTGAGAAATACTCTCAGTACTGTATCGATGACTCGCATTCACTTTAATGACAGGACCTTTATTAACAATAACTTTATGATCAGGTTCATATGCTAAAGGAAAACTGGGTTGATAAGCATGCGCCATATCAGCACTAATCAAGAAACTTTTTGCTAAAGATCGTGCATAATCTTCGGGTGAATAACCATTCGTCACCGCTATACGCTGTAAAACATCACCTAAGAAACTACCGTCTGCGCCTCGATTACTGCCACTACCAATTTCTTCATGATCAAAAAAAGCGCACACTAAAGTACTATCACTATTTAAAACACACTCGTCTAACAATGCTTGGATAGCCGCATGACAAGACGCTAAATTATCAAGTTGACTGTCCGCATAAAACTCTTGTTCTGCACCCCAGATAACACCTTTTTGAGTGTCATAAACGGCTAAGTCCCAAGACAAGATTTTATCTGATCCACAGCCTAATTTATCTTGTAATAACTTTGCAAAATACTCAGCAGGTAAAGCATCTTGAATTGCTGTTGACAGAATTAAGGGTAATTCCATTTGCTTGTGCAATTTTAAACCTTCTTCATTCACTGTTCTATTCATGTGAATAGCAAGATTAGGCAGGCGCAATAAAACTTCATCAAACTTAATCAACGTACTGACAATTGCGTTATCCGCATTTTTATAATTAACTCGACCCGCAAGACTTAAATCTCTATCAGCAAAAGTAGCGATAATGGGACCACCATACACCTCTACTCCTAAACGGAACAAACCATCAATAGCCGTAATGGGATTAGGTTTAATTCTAAAACCTGGTGAGTCAGTATGAGCACCGACTAACTTAAAACCTGTTTCTACCAATGATTTATGCCCTTGAACAAACAGAACGATCGACGAGTCGTCTCTAATAACATAATATCTGCCACCCGCTTTCAGATCCCAAGCAAGTGTTTCTTCTATCTTTACAAAATCAAAGGCTTTTAATTGAGTCTCTACACTTTTAACAGCGTGCCATGGACTTGGGCTCGCATCTATAAAATCTAATAAGTTTTGTACCTGCTGTTGGGCATTTATCATTTTGTTTTTAAGTCCAAAGAAGCTGAATTAATGCAATAACGAAGACCTGTAGGCAAAGGACCATCTTCAAACACATGACCTAAATGTGCATCACATACTTTACAGGTCACTTCAACTCTTCGCATACCATGGCTGGTATCAGTATGCTCGTTTACGCTATCATCTGATAGGCTCGCCCAAAAACTTGGCCAACCTGAACCTGAATCATATTTTGTTTCCGAGCTAAACAAGGCATTATCACAACAGATACAATGATAAACACCTGATGTTTTGCAATCATTGTATTTGCCCGTAAAAGGTGCTTCTGTTCCTTTTAAGCGACAGATACTAAATTGTTCAGGAGATAACTTGCCTACCCACTCATCATTATTATTTGTTTTTTGTTCTGACATAGTCGTATTAAATACCTTGTTCTATTGAAGTTAATCCATTTTACGCGATGATAGTGCCATCTCCAAAATACATAACGATTAACAGTTTCCCCACTTGATATATCCGCAAAGAAACTTTTATCAAATCTAACGAAAGCCCCCTACTACGTCATCTAATTGCAATACAAATCAATAAAATTCCCTGTAAAATACAAACTGTTTAAAGCGAGTCATAAAATTGAACCAGTCATTGATTCATTTATAATCAGAATTAATTAATCCCATTTCAAACAATATCTCCCAAATAAAACGATGAAAATCAGTATTATCGGCAGTGGTTATGTAGGTTTAGTGAGTGGCGCTTGTTTTGCTCAAATGGGCAATAACGTCACATGTGTGGATATAGATGAAGCTAAAATCAATAACCTTAAACAAGGTATTGTGCCTATCTATGAGCCTGGCTTAGAAGAACTGATTCAGGAAAATATTAAACAAAATACCTTGCAGTTTACGACGGATAGCGATTCAGCCATCGCCGCCTCTACTATCATCTTTATCGCTGTAGGGACACCCATGGGCGAGGATGGTAGTGCTGATCTACAATATGTTTTAGCGGTTGCTAAAAACATTGGCAAAGCTATTAAACATCACGTTGTCGTTGTTGATAAATCGACGGTCCCCGTGGGTACTGCCGACAAAGTTCGCGCCACTATTCAGGCTGAATTAGACGCTAGAAAGAGTGAACTGACTTTTGATGTGGTCTCAAATCCAGAGTTCCTTAAAGAAGGCGCGGCTATTCAAGACTTTATGAGTCCTAATCGAGTTGTTATCGGCGCAGATAATGATAAAGCGATGGATTTAATGCATGAACTCTATACTCCGTTCATGACTAAAAATGATCGTTTTATTGGTATGGATATTAAAAGTGCTGAAATGACCAAATATGCCGCTAATGCAATGTTGGCGACTAAAATTTCTTTTATGAATGAAATTGCCAATATTTGTGAACAAGTGGGGGCCGACGTTAATCAAGTGCGCAATGGTATTGGTTCAGATCAACGTATTGGCTTTAGTTTTATTTATCCAGGCTGCGGTTATGGGGGTAGTTGTTTCCCTAAAGACGTACAAGCCTTAGTTAGGACCGCGAAAAACCTAGGCTACAATCCCAGACTATTAGAAGCCGTTGAAGCCGTTAATACAGATCAAAAATCAGTACTCGCCCACAAAGTTATCCAGCGTTTAGGATCAGACCTGGCGGATAAAAAATTTGCAATATGGGGCTTAGCCTTTAAACCAGAAACGGATGACATGCGTTCCGCTGCAGCCATCACTATTATTAACATATTAACGGCACACGGCGCAGAAATCGTTGCCTACGACCCTAAAGCCCGCCATGAAGCCGAAACATTCTACTTAAAAGATAATAAGAAAGTTAGCTATGTTGACAGTAAGTATGAAGCACTTAAAAATGCCGATGCTCTCTTACTCATCACCGAATGGCAAGAGTTTAGAAGCCCTGATTTTGATGAAATCAAAAAACTGCTGAAATACCCCTTATTCTTTGATGGGCGTAACCAATTTAAACAACAACGCATGGAAACCATGGGATTTGAATATATTCAAATCGGTGTTAGCTCCTAAACAAACTAAACATGAAAATACTTGTGACCGGCGCGGCTGGTTTTATTGGCTCATTCGTCGTCAAACAACTATTGTCCAGAGGAGATGAAATCGTAGGACTTGATAATATCAGTGATTATTATGATATTAATATTAAATTAGGCCGTCTTAAACAAGCAGGGATTCGCGAAGAAAGTCTCAATTGGTTTAAATTTATACACAGCGAACTACACCCCGACTATCGCTTTATCCGTATGAACCTTGAAGACAAACAAGCATTACAAATGTTGTTTGCTAACGAGAAGTTTGACCGCGTTTGTCACCTAGCCGCTCAAGCCGGTGTCAGATACTCTATTGATTATCCCGATGCTTATGTAAAAAGTAATGTCGAAGGCTTTTTAAATATATTAGAAGCATGCCGGTGGCACAACATTGAGCATCTTGTGTATGCTAGCTCCAGTAGTATTTATGGCTTAAACTCGAAAGTGCCTTTTTCTGAGCACCATTCCATTGCCCATCCCGTCAGTCTCTATGCAGCCACCAAAAAAAGCAACGAGCTCATGGCGCATGCTTATAGTCATCTTTATCACATTCCGACTACTGGCTTACGTTTCTTTACTGTGTATGGTCCTTGGGGCAGACCGGATATGTCACCGTTTTTATTTGCAGATGCCATCTTAAATGAGAAACCCATTAAGGTTTTCAATAACGGAGATATGTTACGAGACTTTACCTATATCGATGACATTACAGAAGGCGTAGTAAGGTGTATTGATAAAATAGCAGCCCCCTGCCCAACTTGGAATGCAGAAAACCCAGACCCTAGTATCTCATCAGCACCCTATCGACTTTTTAATATCGGCAACTCAACACCCATAAAACTGATGGACTTTATAGAAGGTATTGAAAAGGCCTGCGGTAAAGAAGCGACAAAAAACTATTTACCGATGCAACCCGGTGATGTGTACCAAACCAATGCGGATACACAGGACTTAGAAACCTATATTGGTTATAAACCAACCACCAGCATCGCCACCGGCATTAAAAAAACCATCACATGGTTTAAAGATTACTATCAGCTTTAAACAACAAGCTGTTTAGCAAAACTATGCACCCATACTAAACTGTCTGGGTTCCATGTCATGCCCGTATGCATGCTTAAAATAATTTGCTTATACACTTCTAAATTGGGATATCCCTCTGCATGCGCGTGTTCATCCGTCATATCACCAATGCGTTGACGCGATAAATCAGTCACCACAAATGTTATTCCTTCTAACTCAAATGTTTCCTCAGGAAAACCATAGACACCATCACGACGCTGTTGAGTTTTAGTACCTGCCAAAGTAGCAGCCACTAATTTAGGATGTGTTACCAGGCGATCAATCGAACACGTTCTTTCAGGATAAGTAGTCAAGAAATACTCCAACTAGAGAAATGAAAACATTATACACGAGGTTAAACTTTACTCACCCAAACCCAGTAAGACGTAAAGTTTACGATGAATTTTGACACTTAATATAATGTCAAAAGCACATCTGTTTTAGTCAATTCCCCAATAAGCTTCATATCTTTATTAACCACTGGCAATCTCTCTGCCTTTGTTTGTGTAAATAAAATCAATGCATCCGTTAAAAGAGTATCTGCCTGTGATATTAAAAAGTACTTTCATTAATTTCAAGTTAATATTTCAATATAAGGTCTATAAGTTATAAATTGAGGGTTAAATATGGTGTTGCCAGATAAGTTTTCTTTTGGGGTAATGCAAGATAATGAAGCAGATCTACTAAACGACTGGGCAATAAAAGAGGGATGGAATCCTGGAGTATCTGATCAATTAGTTGCTAGAATTTACGATCCTGAGGCATTTATCGCGCTTCGTATAAATGATCACCTTGTGGGTGGAGGCTCAATCATTTCTTATGGTGGCTTGTATGGTTTTATGGGGCTCTTTATCATGCATGAAGATTATAGAGGCAAAGGTTTAGGTGCTAAGTTATGGCACTATCGACGCGATAAATTATTGAGTCGATTGCAACCAAAAACGGCTATAGGTATGGATGGGGTATTTAATATGGCGCCTTTTTATACACGAGGGGGATTTGCTTTGTCTCATCGTGATCTTAGGTATGAAGGTATTGCGCAAGCTGGTGTTAAATCTTTCAATGTCACTCCATTAAATAGCATCAATTTTGATGTTTTAGATGCTTATGACCAGCAACACTTCCCAGTACCTAGGTCAGACTTTATTAAAGCATGGATAAATCAAGTCGGTGTCTTTGGGTATGCAGTACTTAAAAAAGATGTATTAGTGGGATATGGTGTTGCTAGACCTTGTCATGTAGGTTATAAAATAGGGCCCTTATTCGCTGATTCTGCCGATATTGCAGATAATATTTTATCGAGCTTATTGTCAGAAATTAAAGGTGAGTTAGTTCAAATTGATATTCCAGAACCTAATGTAAACGCTATAAAACTAGCGCAAAAATATCGTTTAGTTGAGTCCTTTGGTTGTGCACGCATGTACTTAGGCAATATTAATGCAGAACCTTTACAAAATATTTATAGTGTAACTTCATATGAATTCGGCTAATAACTGATATTTTATATTATGAATCCATAAACATTAAAATTATAAATATGCTACCTAGATAACTATTTTTTAATCCATAAAAAACCATTAGAATAACAATAAAATAGTAACCTATGGATTAAAATGTCACACAAACCAAAGTTAGAATCCCTTATTGCCCTGCTCTATGAGTCTGTTCTTGAACCATCACTTATGAAAGAAGCATTAGGCCTGTGTAGCGACTATACAAGCTCTAATGATGCAATGATTATGACTTTTGATAAGAAAACTGACTTACCTATTAATGCGATACTATCTGAAAAATCAACCTCTTTTGAAGCTATTGATGCTTATGTAAATCATTACATTAGAATCGACCCCAGAACCTACATTAATAAAGCGAGACTTAAGGAATGGCGTTGTTGTCACGAAATTAATGACCAACATTTTGTCAATCATAACGAGTTTTATCAAGATTATTTATTGCCATCAAATGCAAGATATTTAGCTGTTACACGTGTCTATGAGGACGCTCAACAATATACTTTACATGCATTATTACGAAATGTCGGTCAAAATCATTTTGATAATTCAAATATTACAGCAGCCAATCGTTTTTTTGATCATTTACAAAGAACATTACGCTTACATAAACAAACAGAATCTCTACAACAAAAAATCGATTTAGGTGCTATTGCTATAGATAATTTACCTTTGTCTATGATCATAGTGAATAGTAAATGCCAGATTTTACATTTAAATAGGCTGGCTGAAATTTTACTAAATACAAAACAATCAGGCTTGCATTGTGTCATGAAAAATTTAGTCGCATCGCACCCTAAGGATAGACATAATCTTTCAAATCTTATTATTAATGCTGCAATGCATAATGGTCAAGGTGGACAAATGCAACTTAATACCCTGACACCCAGACATATATTTGTAACACCTATCTCTGCGAAATCAACGGTGGCTAATAACTGGCAGACACCATTAGCATTGGTATTAATTAATAATCATAACCAATTTAATCAATTAGAGTTTATTAAAAACTTTTATTCCTTAACGCCTACTGAATTACGCTTAGTTGAAGCACTAATAAACGGTAAATCAATCGAGAACTATAGACAAGAAGTAGGGGTTACTATTAATACCGTAAGAACCCAACTTAGTTCTATATTTAAAAAAACAAATACTTCCAGGCAGGGTGAACTGATAGCACTTTTAAAATCTATCCCTTCATACCTATAAAAATTTATTAAATTTCATCATTCAAACAGATGATGTGACATCAACATGATTATCTTAGTATTCATATAACTTTTGATCATAAAGCTATATTGAATGCAAAAATGCCAGAAACTACAATATCCGAGCAAATAAAAATTTCAATAATTGATAGTAACCCAATAAGTAGATTAAGTTTTCATAAACAACTGGAGCTCTTCGGGTATCAAATTGATAATTATGAAAAGGTGGAATTAGTAGAAAACATATCATCTTCACCATTAAGTGATATTTATATTTTTAAAAATATTCAACTCGCCCACAATAACTTAACAATACTTCATGAACTCAGCATTAAATTTAAGAAAGGTATAATTTTTCTTGCGGATGCACCTAGATATGAAGATAAAATTTATGCAATAGAACAATGTGCAGATATTTATTTATGTTCATCAGTGGATAATTTTGAGCTTAATGCTTACATCAAAAGTCTTTATAGACGCTTAAATCCAATTCAAAATTCATATTGGAAATTCGATACTAAAAACAAAGCATTGATATCTAAAAATAATAGTAGCTTATATCTCACTAAAAATGATTTTGTTGTTCTAAAATTACTAATTAATCCATCCAATTCGATAATATCTAGAGAAGAAATTGCTCAATCTTTAAAAATTTCAAATAAATTTTATCAACTCCAACTCAACACGATCATAAGTAGAATACGTAATAAATTAGAGTATTTCGATACAAGACTTACTATACAAACAGTAAGAGAAATCGGCTATGTTTATAAAGGACCCAGAATTTTTATAGAATAAAAAATGCATATCGAGTATGAAATACTCTTTTGTTCTATTTAAATTTAGAGCAAGCATTCATTAAATTAATTTATTCAAGAAGCCGCCGTTGTCATTTCAACTGTTTTCCAATCAGCTTCTGATGTTGGAATACCGCCAATACAGAAAAGAAAGCTAATTTTAACAAAAAGTAGACGATATCCATGTATTGATTCTCATTCGGTTAAGCTTATAATTTAGAGGGCAAATCTTCAGATTCATCTTTAATAATAGTTTTAGTAGTGCTATCGCAAATAACTAACCAATTTTTATCTTGATCATTTATCTCGTATTGGTAATGAAAAACATTGTTATCGTTATAAACATTAAAAGAAAATACTTTTCCTGGATGCGCAGCAATAGCTAATTTACGACATATCTCTTCTGCTGATTTATCTTTGGGTAAAGCATAAGGATCAACTTTTTTGGGTTCAGCCGATAAATTAATTAACGGCGTTACTAGACATATTAGAACTATTGTAATTCGCTGATATTTAGATAGTTTCATTCATAACTCCTATATTCAAATTTAAGGGATATTAAAAAAGGCAATACCGAGCATAAAATATATCCCTATCAGTTTTGGCCCAGAAACCCAACTGACTGACCCTAAATGTAAAATGTGATTGACTGCTGCCACCGATAATATTATGGCAATCACTTCAAATTTAGAAAATAATAAATTCATATCCTGCCCTATTCCTAATCCCATAAAAACTAATAGTGGTGCGACTAATAGGCCAATCTGGGTGCTGGATCCGAGAGTTAATGCTAAAGAAATATCGAATTTATTTTCTCGTGAAAATCTAACAGTGTTAATTAATTCTGAAACCATACCAATAGGTGCTAATAAAAATACGCCAGCAAATATTGGACTTAAACCTAAACGATCTGCCGTTGGTCCAATAGAATCGGTCATTATTTCGCTCATTATGGCTAATCCTATACCCGCACCCACTAATTCAATCAGCGGTTTTGCCTTAAATGCATCAGTGGATTGATTGTTATCAGGTTTTATAAGTGATTTTTTATCATTTATATCAATATTAGTTAATGTAAAAATAACACTACTGATATAAATTAATAAAAGAATTATAGATATAGTTAAGCTTATTTCTGTATCTGATTCGACACTATGTTCAAACACAGCGGGAATTATTAAGCCAAAAGTTGTTAATAACAATAAACTACTATAGATGTGGGTGACACTACGATCATAATGCAATTTAGCTTTGTTTTTTATACCGCCTGCCAAAATTGATAACCCCAAGCCAAATAATAGATTTCCAATGATGGCTCCAGTTATTGATGCCTTGACCATCTCTATTAGACCATTTTGAAGTGCAAAAAAACCTATAATTAAATCAGGTACAGTCCCCATTGTTGAATTTAACAAGCCACCTTTTGCAGAGCCTAAACAATGGCTCATTTCCTCCGTTGCATCACCAATAAGCTGAGCAAGCGGAATAATGGCTAAAGATGACGCAATAAAAACTAGGAGTGGATTAACTTTTAATAAGTCCAAACCGATGCCCAAGGGAATACATATAAACAACCATTTAAAATTCATAATCACTCCAAGTTAAGCTCTAATAATTCTTAATCGGAGCAAAAGGTAATAAATCAAACTCACAAGTACAAAACTAATATAGGGACCTACATCCAAATCATCAATCAATTGTGCAGCTACGCCGGTGTAAAGTGGATTAACTGAAAATAATGCCACTGAAATTGCTGAGACTAGAAACATAATAAAAAAACCTGTTGTAAAACCCTTTGGAGTGTATCTAGAATGTCTGCCATAAACAAACCAATGCACCAGTACAATAGCGGCCCATGGTGTAACCCAATGGGCAAATAAAAATAAAAAATCTTCAAAGAATTCAACAAAAGACTGGCTTGCAAAAAGACTAATCACATAACCAATAACCGCTCCCAAAATGGCTGATGTGGGTCGTGAAAATTTGAATCCAAACGAAATTAATGTGTATGCAGCCGAATTATCATTCATTGCATTTGCAGGTATTGCTGTAAACCAAATGACCAACAATACAATAGGTGCATAGCTACCTGATAACTTTTGTAATCCCATCATTACACCCTCAGGCGTATGAGTAGCAAAAGCGGAGGCTGTCATGTAACCAAAAATGGCTAATATAGTTAAAGAAAGAAACAAGGCCATAAAAGTCAATAGAAACACTTTACTATGAGGCGTGCTATTAGGTAAATATCTTGTGTAATCAGAGGTACAAGTAGTCCATCCTAAGTTATAAGCACTTAATAGAATAAATGCAGATACCAGATTAGAAGAGCCAGTCGATGTTTCAAGTGCTGAAGGTAATCCCACTTTATCAATAGAAACAAAGCCAATAATGATGAAGAATACCGCTAAAAGACTGCCGGTATATTTACCCGTAGTTTGAATGAGATGATGCCCATAAACACCAATCACTAATTGCAATACAACTAATATAGCCAGGGCAAGCCACATAGGTACTGTAATATTATAGTGAGCTAATAAGACAACGAAAGCAGTAGCCGATATGACATTATTAATAACATCCCAGCCAATTGCATTAAGCCAGTTTAAAAAAGCCGGCAACCTTTTCCCTGAAGCACCTAAAGCAAACCGACTAGCTTCAATTTGTGATAAGCCGGTTTTAGGTCCGATTACACTTGTTACTGCCGGTAATGCACTCCCAACCAAACTGCCGAATACAATAACAAACATAGCATCTACAAAGTCTAAACCCATCCCGGCAACCAACACGCCTATTAGCCAAGTAGCAATACCTGTATTACCCCCTAAAAACACCCAAAAAGGCTTTTCTATCGCTAATGTTTGCTCACTTTCTTGTACACCATCATTGATGAATGAATAATGAGTGTTTTCCATGGGAATATTTATACGCTTTAGCACCATTAACTCATAGCCACTTAAATTAATTACAAATAATCTTTATATTATTATTTGCATAAACACTAAAAGTCTATTATTTTACTGGGTTTTTAGATGATATTAAATGATTTGAAATATTGTTTTTGTACCCTTACAAATAAAGCTAGATCTTAACAACATAATCATTCTGAAATATTCATATTTTTTATAACTTACAATAAATTAGTATTATATTTTTAATAGAAATAATGAATATATACATAGATGATAATTTAAATAAAAATAATATAGATATAGCAGAAAGTTTTTTTTCTACACCCAAACATCGTCCTTTTATAGCGATTAGTTTAGGAAGTACACCGCCTCCAATTGAAGTAGCTGTGCAAATTTTAAAATGGTCACTAATAAGCCATTCTCCAATAATCCCAATACTTTTTGCTGACGATATTGCAACTATAAATTATCGGGCATTTGGCGACAGTGAAACGAGAGCTATTAAAGAAGTTGATAAAAGTAAACGTAAGCATTTTTTAGTCTGGCAAGAAGCACTAAATTACCTAGAAAAAAACGAAAAGCCACGTGTACGTTTCATTAATTGGAAGGATATTTTAAACCCTGATGTTCAAGAACAACAAAATTTTGTGCGAGAAATATTTAATTGCAAGGGTGAATTATATAAATCTATCTTAACATTGGTGGAAAGTTTTATTAGCTCAGCAGGTAAGACTTACACTTTGAAACGTGGATTAATAATGGCCGAATATGTTATTCAAGAATTACCATCACTTATTTTTGGGATCAAGTATGATGAAATAAATTATCAGATGACATTATATCCCACATACACTTCTCCAAAAGAATTTCAAAACTTTCTCGTTGCAGTAATAAGAAACCCTGATTTCAAATTATATTTCAATAAATACAATAAGAACGAATTAGAATATTGCAAATTTATTCATATGATAATTTCAGATAAGAATAAAAGAAATGAAAAAAACGACATATAGAAATCTTTTTTTAACTTGTTTAATTTACTCATTATTTCAGGATGTAATTGCATCAGAATCAAATAATGATATTGGTTTAGACGATGAGTTAAAATTTCTCGCAGCAGAAAGGCAATTAGTTATAACAGCCTCAAAACAAGAAGAAAATGTTTCAAAAACAATCGCGACTACTTCAATTATTACACAAGAAGATATCCGTCAAATTGGTGCTCGTAATTTACTTGATGCATTAAAACTAATACCCGGTCTTGGAATAACCGAATCAATGCTTGGTGTTAGGGAAATTGAAGTTCGAGGTGTTAAAAGTTTAGCGTCAGAGAAAGTGCTATTTATGCTAAATGGACACCCGCTAGATCATAATTTGCAAAACGCAGGCAGTACCTGGGTTTATGATGACTTGCCCGTCGATAATATTAAACGTGTTGAAGTCATTCGCGGACCTGGTTCAGCGCTTTACGGAGCTAATGCTTTTTTAGCCGTTATTAATATCATAACCATGACAGCTAAAGATCTAAATGGTTTTCAAGCATCCACTGGTTTTGGTAGTTTTGATACTCAACAATATAGAGCAGGCTGGGGAAAGCAATTTTCTAATACCGCCGAAGCGGCCGTTAACTTTAATTATTCATCAACTAATGGGATACAAGCTCCCGTTTCACAGGACATATTAGGCTCTAGTGGTTTAGCTCCAGGAAATACTCAGCTTAAAGAAGGACGCACGGATCTTGAGTGGAATTTAGGTTACAACGATTTTAAATTAGATGGTCGATTTATTAATAAACCCACAGGAGCATTTGTAGGTGCAGCTTATGCACTTAGTGATCAAAGTAAACAAAATTACGAAGATTATTTTCTCAGACTAAGTCGCAATTTTAATATTACTGAAAAACTTTCAATAAATACACAGGCCTATCACGATAGTTTCAGTTTTGATAATACATTTCAATTACTGCCAAATCAGTTTACTAGAACCGCATTAGTTGATAACCGTAATGGTGGTGAAATTCAAACAAATTATAAAATCACTAACAAACAAAATTTAATTGCTGGATTTTCTTATTCTGAAGATATACAAAGTAATCTTTTATCTGAAGCGGGACCTAACACATATCAAATGGTTAACACCCCACTTTTCGGTAGTAACAGAATTAGAACTCGATGGGGCTTATATGCTCAAGATGTATGGGATCCGTTTGATAATTTAAGATTAACGATAGGTGGACGATATGATCAATATAATGATTTTGGTGGTACCTTTAATCCTAGATTAGGTTTTAACTGGGAGTTTATTAAAAATTACTCTATTAAATCGTCGTATGGTACTGCCTACCGCGCACCCTCTTTTGGTGAAATGGATTTAAGAAATAATCCTGTTTTAGCTGGAAATCCAAACCTTCTTCCGGAACAAGCACAAACCTTTGAAGCAGGACTTATTGGACACCCAACTACTAATCTAATGGCTCAAGCGACATATTATCATACGGATATTACCCAAATCATCAGCACCATTCCAGGCACTATTACCCAGTCAGAATACGCTAATAACGGCCATATGTTATCTGAAGGTGTCGAACTGGAAAGTAGGTATGATTTTGAAGGTCAGTTAAAAGGGAGTTATATTTCATCGAATGTTGTCTATCAACATACTATTCAAAATAATTTACAAGTCCCTGATGTACCCAATGCGCGTGCTAACTTAATAGCAAATTGGGCCTATGACAGGCAATGGAGTGTCTATGGCCATATGCTTTTCAAAGATTCAACAAGTCGTACTATAGGGGATATTCGAAGCGATGTACCATCGTATGCGGTTTTCGACTTGAGTTTACTAGGTAAGCAATTTTTGAATAAACGATTTGACGTTAGTTTTACCATTTATAATTTATTAGATAAACGTGTTTATGATCCATCACCTCTAACAGCAGGAAATGGAAATTATCAATTAAGCGATTATCAGCAATCGGGGCGTGCCTTTTTTGGACACATAAATTTACGTTACTAATAAATCATCCATATAACTTTATGAGTATTAATACGTTTACAAATATAAATCGATGCACTATAAAAACACTTCTGAGTGTGTTTTTTACTTTAGTGCTTTTAATTCAAACAGCGCCTGCGGGTACAACGAGTACTGTTTTTTTCTATAATCCAGAAAGTAGCGTTGACAATTTTGCTGCCTTAAAATCTGAATTTGATGATTATTTATCTAATCTAGGTGAATTTGCATTTCAACCATTTAGTGAACGAGCGACTTTCGAAACTGCCCTAACAGAAAAATCTCAAGGCATTTATCTTTTATCAAGTTGGCACTATACCCAGTTAAATTCTAAAACGCCGTTAGAAGCTAAACTAGTCGGTGTATCCAAAGGTGAATTACAGCAACGTAAGATTCTTACAGCTAAAGATATTAGTACTATTTCCTCATTATCAGGAGCAACCATTGCAGGAGCAGGTAGTGACGAATATATTAAAGGTCAACTACAACAGATGCTTGGTTCTGAATATTCGGTAATTATTCCTAAGATTAAATTATTAAGTGTACCCAAAGATATCGATGCGTTAATGGCCGTAGGTTACGGTGTGGCTGGTGCAGCAATTTCTTCAGAAACTAGTTTTAATAAACTAGCTATGATCAATCCAAAACAACACGCACAATTAAAAAAACTAGCGGATGGTGAGAAAAACTTTTTACTTATTGCTGCGGTTACCAAAGTACAGAAAACAGATGAAACTCCGCTACTAAAAGTAATTGAAGGGATGCAAGATCAAGAAATTGGAGAGCGTAAATTAAAAATGTTAGGGCTTGATGGTTGGAAACGCATAGATGCGTTGGACGCCTCTTTATCAAAACAACTAAGATGATTGCGCAAATGAAAATGAACTTCTCTAAAAGTATTAATAGACTTATCTTAAAGCTAATTTTTCAATTGGTGATCTTATTTTTAATGGGAGTCGTTCCTGCGTTTGCAGATAATCCTAGTAAAATCTTTATTGTGAACTCTGACGCAACTGTTACTAAATATCGAGAAGTAAAATTAGCATTTATCTCACAATTAAACAAACAAACTAATAGTACCGTAGAGTTTACTATCGATGACAATCATACTCCTGAGCAATTAGAAAAACTTATTAAAAGTGAAAATCCAGATTTGATTTTCAGTATAGGTTCTCAAGCTTATCAACTATCAAGTCAATATGGAGAAAATAAACCGATATTATTTTCATCGGCTATTAATTGGCAAAGATTTGGACATAGAGACAATACTTTTGGCATAGCTAATGAATTATCTATGTCACAAGAATTATCATTATCGCGCTACGTTCTTCCTGGTCTAAATCGCATTGGTGTGATTTATGATCCTAAATTTAATACAGAACGCATTGCTGAAGCGCGTAAACAAGCAACTGAGCTTGGCTTAACTCTTGTTGAGCTAAATAATTTTGAGGCTGACTCTTTAGAAAAAAATGTTGAAGAATTGCTTTCAAAAATCGATATCCTCTGGCTCATTGCTGATCCAAGTGTACTGTCTGACAAAGATACTGTTGAAAAAATCTTTAATCTCAGCACAGAACACAAAAAACCAATAATTACTTACAGCAATGCATTTATGAGCTATGGGGCAAGCTTAATTATAGCCGCTGATACTCCAACAATGGGCCGACAAGCGGCTAATTTGGCTCAGAACATTTTATTACATGAACGAATCAAAGAAGTTGTTCAAACACCCGCCGGATCTCATATTGCCCTAAATGTTTGTCAGTTGAATAAAATTAACATTCGTTACAATGCTGATGCTTTGGATGCTGTAAACCAAATTATCGAATGTAAATAGTTATTAACAAATCTAAAATAACTTTATAGAAATTGGAATTCAACGTTGAAAAACTCTAAGGCAGACCGTATGAGAAATTCTCAACAACGACCAAGAAATAGTATTCGATGGAAGCTACTCTCAACAATGATAGGACTGATTGTTGCACTGGTAGTAACCATGACAAGTATTGAAGTTATCTTACAGAAGAAATCACTAGAAAATGAATTAGGTAAGCGGATTAACTTAATGAAAGTCAACTTGATTGAACGTGGTAACGCCATGTCCAACCTCATGTTGACACAAGTAGAAAATGATGTTGCCGCTTTTAACTTTTCACGGATCACAGAAAATTTACATAATACGATCAAAGAATCACCGCTATTAGATTATGGGATTCTTATGAATAACGAAGGTATTGTATTTATTCATACTAGTCATCCTGAACTCCAACAAGAAGTTTTACAGGACGAACAGAGTCATTACGCCTTAGCGCAACAACAACTAACACATCAAGAATATCCAGACAATAACGTGACTGAGTTCATCTTACCCATACATTTTGGGACAAAGCAATGGGGTGTCTTAAGGCTTGGATTTAGTTTAAAAGAGTTACAGCAAGAAATATCTAATTCTAGAGAGGAAATTACTC
This sequence comes from uncultured Methylococcaceae bacterium, assembly GCA_903918335.1. Classification (GTDB taxonomy): domain Bacteria; phylum Pseudomonadota; class Gammaproteobacteria; order Methylococcales; family Methylomonadaceae; genus Methylobacter_C. The sequence goes on from CAIXDX010000118.1 coordinate 22,429, forward strand.
ATACGACTCAGAATATGATTACAACAACTACTGTCATCGCGTTATTCTTTGTTTTAATAGGTTCAATTATTGTACTAGTCATCTCAACAACACTATCAAGACCATTAATACGACTAACAGCGTCAGTTAAAGAATTAGCACGTGGTAATTTTGATTCCGCAACCCAACTTTTAGGCAACCATTCAGGTAATACTAAAACTGATTTTAAAGCCGAAGGTGAAATTGGTGAATTAGCAAATTCTTTTCTTGAAATGGCAAATGAAATACAACAATCTCATCAAAATTTAGAAGAATATAACAGGACTTTAGAGCAAAAAGTAAAAGAACGAACGCATGAACTAGAAGAGGTCAATGAAAAATTAAAAGAACTTGATCAAATGAAAACTAACTTTCTTTCTACTGTTTCTCATGAATTACGTACACCTTTAACTTCTGTTATTGGCTTTGCACGCATTATGCAGAAAAAGTTTGAGAGCGTACTTTTTCCTGCATTAGCAGAAAACGAAGACAAAAAAGTTATGAAAGCAATTCGGCAAGTTATAGATAATACTGAAATTATTATTGAGGAAGGAGAAAGACTGACTTCTTTAATTAACAACGTCTTAGACCTTGCTAAAATGGAAGCAGGACGGGTTGATTGGAATATTACGGAATTGAATATTGAAACTGTCATTAATCGAAGTATTGCTTCCACCTCTTCATTGTTCGCTGTTAAACCTGTCAAACTAGTTACAGAAATACCTACAAACTTACCTCTATGTTTGGGCGATTATGACCGACTCATTCAGGTTGTTATCAACCTTATCTCTAATGCCATTAAATTTACAAATGAGGGTAAAGTTACCATTAAAGTTGAATACCTCAATGCTGAAATTATAACCAGCGTTATCGATAGTGGTACCGGTATAAAAAAAGAAGATCAACCATTAGTATTTGAAAAATTCAAACAAGTTGGCGACACCTTAACTGATAAACCACAAGGAACGGGCTTAGGGTTACCAATTTGTAAAGAAATCGTAGAGCATTTAGGTGGGCGTATTTGGGTAGAAAGTGAAATTGGGCTTGGCAGTACATTTTCTTTTTCTTTACCCGAATCAATACAACAAAATGAATATAGCAACACATGTGATGATATTGATTACACATCTAAAGGGCTATTAGTAAGCAAAGATGGTGAAGAAGTCAGTTATATTTGGCAAACAAATGGTAACAATTTAGAAGACGCTTTAAGTAATAGTTTGGCTCTATTTAATAAACCAAAGCACAAAACCAATCCATGCATTTTAATTATTGATGATAATTTAAACATTCGGCAATTTCTTCATCAAGTTTTAAGCACTGCAAGCTATGATGTTCATGAAGCTAGTAGTGGAACTGAAGGTCTCGAAATCATAAAAAACCTCCTACCTGACCTCATTATTCTTGATGTAAAAATGCCGCAGCTAAACGGCTTTAAGGTGGCTGTAAGACTGCACGCTAACCCTCTGACACTTCATATTCCTATTATTCTTCATACCATAGCCGAAGATCATGCTCTAGGTGAACAATTAGGTATCGATTGCTATTTAAATAAACCCGTCAAAGATGACGTTTTATTGGATGCCGTCAAACAATTGCTAGAAACACAAAAAACTCGTAAGAAAATATTATTATTTATAGCAGACAACGATAAAAGACAACGCTGGGTGAGTTTATTGACTCAATATGGACTTGAAACCGTAGCAACTCAAAACATAGAGGACGGCATTTCTGCGGCGACAGCATTTGATCCGCAACTTGTAATCGCTGACACAGCATTAGTTCAACAATATAATATTATTGAAAAAATTCGCGATGAGCATCGTTTAGATAAAATAGTATTCACTTTACTTGACGAAACCAACTCTGTTTAAAAAACTATGATTCCAGACATAAAACTAAAACGCGTTTGTCAAAAAGGTAAATCAGCTGAACTTATCAAGCAATTTTGTACAAATCGTTCCGACACACTTAGTATTGTTGAACCAAACTCTACCCTTGTATACGGTTCTATTTCTGAAGGTACCCGCCATGCGATTAAAGTAAATTCTGATACTATTCTAGGCTGGGTTATAGGAGATTCTGACGATGCTATTTATTTAGCAGAGTTAGTAAATTACATCGTCCAGAAAGAATTAGAAAGTAAATTACTCGCACAGGATACCCTAAGTAAATACAAAGAATTATCGTTACTCTATGAGCTAGGTGAAAAAATATCAAACTGCATTGATATTGATCAACTTGCTAAATTAACCATAAATGAGGCTCAAAACTTATTAAATACCAATCAGCCTTTACAAATAGGTATTTTATTAAAAGATCAATCTGATGATAAGTTGGTAATTTTTGCAGGTAAAGGTGATATTTTTCCTGTTGGCTCAAAATTAGATGCAATTGATGGAATCACGCAATATGTTTTAGCGTCTGGCTCTGCTGAGATCGTTAATAACGTTCATGATGATATTCGCTATCAAACAAATCCCGGTGAATTATTAAATATCCATTCTTTATTATGTACACCCATTAAAACCAGTGATCACACTTTTGGTGTTTTAAGCATCATCAGTATTCAAGAAGTATCGTTTAATGCCGCTGAATCTAAAGTTTTAAACTTACTCGCTTCCCAAATTGCCACAGCAATTGGTCGGGTACACTTAATTAATGAACGTGTATCACAAGAAAGATATCAAGAGTCTTTGACTTTATCAAAAAACATTCAAATGGGCATGTTGCCTACCGCTTTCCCAAGATTTACAGATGGTAGCAAATTTGATTTATTCGCTTTTATGCAACCCGCTAGAGAAGTGGGTGGGGATTTTTATGATTTTTTCAGACTTAATGCCACAGCATTATTAGTTGTCGTAGGGGATGTATCTGGCAAAGGAGTTCCAGCGGCACTATTCATGGTGCGCGTAATAACCTTAGTTAGGGCATTAGCAAAACAACATGATGTGGTTAGCGATATTTTAAATGCCTTAAATATAGAACTATGTCGTGATAATGATGCGATGATGTTTGTAACCATGTTCATTGCTACACTTGATCTAGAAACCAATCAATTAAGCTACAGTTATGGCGGACATAATCCGCCTTTATTATTATCAAATTACGGTATCGTATCAATGCTACCAGGTGATTCTGGCATGGCTCTAGGTATATTAGATTCATCGCATTATTGCTTAGAGTTAATCCAAATAAATAAAGGTGACAGTTTAATTTTGTACACTGATGGCATTAATGAGGCCATGAACATTCATTATGAAGAATATGGGGATGAGCGTTTTAGTCAATTAGTCACCGGTTTAGATGCTTTAAATGCGCAAGCGTTAGTTGAGACCATTACTAAAGATGTGCTCAATTTTACAGTAGGAGCCGAGCAATCTGATGACATTACCTTACTAACATTAAAAATTGCTAAAAATTAATCGATCATTATCTACAATAACTTCCTAGGCCAATAAAGAGATTCAAACCATGGCTGATTACCATTTTTCTAAAATAATCACGAATAATTTAGAGGAACTGCTTGTATTAGCAGAAGACGTTGAATTATTTGCTGAGCAAACAGAATGGTCACCTGCTGTTACCATGCAAATTAATCTTGTTATCGAAGAGTTAATCGTAAATACCATTAATTATGGTTATTCAGACGCAAGAGTGGGAAGCATACAAATAACTATCAAATCTACTACTCAACGCATTGTTCTTGAGATAAAAGATGACGGTGATGCTTATAACCCATTACAAAATGATATGCCAGATACAACCTTAGAGATAGAAGATAGACCCATTGGGGGCTTAGGCATATTTTTAGTAAAAAACTACATGGATACCTTCGACTACGCTTATAGCGAAGGTCATAATTGCATCAATCTAAGTAAACAACTATAAATTTAAAATGAGTGAAACAAGTAAACGCATCGGTTTATCCCTAGCCTTAATAATTCTCTGCAGCTCGTTATTATTATGGTCAGATAGACATAATCGCCATTCTGATTCTGAGGTAACACCCAGTGTTTCTAAAGAAATTCCTATAGCTTTACTACAATTAAACACAAACCCAATTACAGATGAAATGAGAGCTGGCATATACGATGCGTTGGGCGCCAAGGGCTTTAAAGAAGGTAGCAACATTAAAATTACCTATTACAATCCCGAAGGTGATTTACCTACAGCCAACTTAATGGCACAAAAAATTACAAGTGGCGAATATAAAGTCGCCATCTCTATTACAACATTAATGCTCCAGACCCTAGCTAATGCAAATCGGTCTAGCCATGTTACCCATGTATTTGGTGCAGTCACCTCCCCTATCATTGCTGGTGTAGGTGTAAAAGCGATTGATAGTTTAGATAAACCCCCTTATTTAACCGGTGTTGGCACACCACAGCCCGTTAAAGAGATATTTCGGGTAGCAAAACAACTCAATCCAAATTTAAAAACTGTAGGTGTCGTTTGGAATCCAGCAGAAGTAAATTCTGAATTTTGTACAAAACAAGCACGGGAAGTTTCAGCGGAATTAGGCTTAACTTTATTAGAAGCCCCCATAGAACAAGCTAAAGACATCCGCGAAGCCGCACAATCATTAGTAACACGTGGTGTGCAAGCATTTTGGACTGGTGGAGATGCGACAGTTAATTCAAATGTACATGCACTGATAGAAGTATCCACTAGCGCAAAAATTCCAGTTATCTCAAACATTACAGGCCACGCTAAACAAGGTGGCTTATTCGATTATGGGTCTGATTACCATGAAGTGGGCGAACAAGTAGGCCGTATAACTGCCGACATATTAGGAGGTAAAGATCCTAGCACTATCGCAATTACTAATTACACCCCTGAAAAAGTTATTCTAAATGAACAAGTTCAGAAGACTCTTAAAGAATCATGGACTTTTACGGATGATCTATATAAAAAAGCCATCACTATAATTGATGAAAATGGCAAAGTAAATTCTACTAATACCAATACCATCGAAACAAACCCACAATCTAAAGAGCCTAGCATTATCATTGATCCCGATAAGCACTATAAAGTTGGTTTAGCTTATTTTGCGCCTGAACCCGGTATTGATTCAGTATTAGCCGGTTTAAATGCACAATTAAAACTTTTAGGTTTAGAAGAAGGCAAAAACTTAAGCTTTAAGACTATGCATGCCCAAGGTGAAATTGCCCAAATCTCTACAATAGGTCAAGTATTAGACAGTAGTGATGTAGATGCCATTTTAACCTTAACTACACCAGTTCTTCAGGGGGTGGGCATGATGGCAAAACATAAGCCCGTCGTTTTTACTTATGTAACTGACCCGATTGCAGCCGGTGCAGGAAAATCTTTTACCGAGCATTTACCCCATTTGACGGGTATAGGCTCATTTCCACCTATCGAAGACATGCTAACGGTTACACAAAAAGTATTACCTAACATTCATAAAATAGGCACTTTATATAATCCTAGTGAAGTTAATTCAGTAAAAGTAGCCACAGTGATGCGAGATCTTTGTAAACAAAAAGGTTTCGAGTTTATCGAAGCACCCATAAATACAACGGCTGATGCCGTGCAGGCTGCTCAAAGTTTAGCCGCTCAAAATGTAGAAGCCATATTGTCAGTCAGTGACAATACGATGTATCAAGCCTTAGATGCTATCAGTAACGTTGCGACAAAAAGTCATATACCTGTGATATTAGATCAACCTGAGTTTATTGATCATGAAGCTCTTATGGTAGTGGGTGTGGATTATAAAGAAAGTGGCACTTCAGCTGCAGAACCACTAGCTCAAATTTTAACCGGTACTAATCCTGGTTCTATTCCATTTAAAAATGTGAGCAAAAAAGTCATTCTATTAAACGCTAAAGTCGCAAAAAACTTAAATATAGTCTTTACCGATGAAGTTCGGGCCTTGGCTAAATAAAAATAAATACCCGCGATAACACTATTTATTAAGAGATCTGAAATGGAAATTACGTCCAAACTCATTAATGATGAAACCATCATTAAACTAAGCGGTAGACTAGACGCCGCCTGGAGTAGTTCTGTAGATAAAGCCTTACAAGATACTATCTATGAGGGCTCACATAGAATCGCTTTAGATTTAGCACAAGTCAGTTACATTAGTTCTGCGGGTATCAGAGTACTCGTCATACTAATAAAAAACCTTAAAGCACTGGGGGGTACTTTTCGACTTATCAATGCCTCACCGGAAGTATCAGATGTTTTGAATTTAGTGGGCTTTACGCAATTATTATCAACACTTAAACAAAGTACAGTTACTCATGCACCATCCAATTCGCAACCAGAATCTCAAATATTACACCTTGCTGATAATGACTACTCTGTTTATACCTTAGATATCACTGCCAGCCAAATAGGCCAAGTAATTGGCGATGCGTCATTACCTAGCCATGAACTAAAGATGACAACTTTGCCAGTTAATCATGATAGCTGGCTTATTGGACAAGGGTGTCTAGGAAATAGCCCCTACGATACAAATAGTGGTGGCGAATTGTTAGCAGTGTCTGGTTTAGCAATTGCTTTACCCGGTGATGCAGAACAAGCGGACTGGATACAAAAAGAACAAGAACTCACCCCGCAAGTTGGTCTTTTTCATGGCCTTAATGTTAATGGAAACTATCGTTATTTACTTAGATTCGGTGAAACCGCTGGTGCATTGTCACTAAAACTCAGTGAATTAACTAAAGCCGCATTAGAAATTTGCGCTTCAGATACCGTGTCATTTGTGGCCTTAGCAGAAACAGCGCATTTAATTGGCGCAGTCGCCCAATTATCTCCTGAACAATATCCTGAAGACTTTTTTTCCTTTCCAAGCATACGCGATCGTTTGCTATTTACTGCAGAACCAGCCTATGCAAACGAAACCTGTTTAATAATTGGGGTAATTTCAAGAAAACCTGATCAGCTATTAGCTAGTCAAGTTAGACCCTTAGCTGATGATTCTGAACTTAGCATACATGCCCATGCTGGCATAGTGCCGTTTAATCCTATTAAAAAAGGCTACATTGAATTAGGGGATTCTTTAGATAAATTTATGAGCACACAAACAATCCGTGGAGTTTTACATTTATTAAACGATGATAGAGACGGTGTAGGTGTAGGGGAAAGTTATCTGCGCAGAGGTGCTTTATGGTGTGCGCCTGTTACTTTTAATGGAGAAAACCGAGTATGACACTATTAATAGGCGCATTAACTTTAGGCATAATTTTATCTTTATTAGCACTAGGTGTTTACATATCCTATCGAATCTTTGATATTGCTGACATTACCGTAGATGGCTCAATTACCTTTGGCGCTGCTGTTAGCAGTGTGCTGTTAGTCCAAATGGGTGTGCATCCACTATGGGCGACACTGGCAGGCTTTTTAGCAGGTGCTATAGCCGGTACTGTCAGTGGCATATTACAAACCCACTTTAAAATTAATCCGCTGCTGTCAGGTATCTTAGTGATGACCGGCTTATACTCGGTTAATTTACATGTAATGGGGCGAAGTAATATACCCTTTTTAGGCACAGTAACCCTGTCTACCTATTGTGAAAAAATAGGTAATATCGTTTTTGGTGGCAACGAAATCCTCTTGATGGGATGGACGGTTTCAACAACTGATTTAATGACGCTTATCCTAATGTTTTTATTAGTTAGCAGTATCTCCTTAGTCTTATGGTTATTTTTTCATACCGATTTAGGGACAGCCATGCGCGCTTCTGGCGATAATCCACAAATGATAAGAGCACTGGGTGGTAATGTTGAATACTACAAAATATTTGGTTTAGCGCTATCAAATGGCCTAGTAGGATTAGCTGGCGCTTTATGGGCACAATATCAAAATTTTGCAGATGTACAAATGGGTATTGGCATGGTGGTTTGGGGCTTAGCGAGTGTCATTATCGGAGAAGCTTTAGCCGGAACAGCCAGTGTAGGTACGGCAATTATAGGCACTATCATTGGCTCAATTTTATTTAGACAATTAGTGGCTATCGCTTTATCGTTTGGCTTAAATCCAAATGACTTAAAATTGATAACCGCCCTATTCGTATTTGCCGCACTAATTTTACCCAATATGCTCAGTAAATTATCTGTTGGTAAACGCAAGGTGGCGCTATGAACAATCAACAATCTAACGCTAATTTAAATCCTGCTCTGGTTCAACTGACGGATGTCTTTAAAACCTTTAATGCCGGAACCGTTAATGAAGTTCGCCCCATGCAAGGGGTTAACTTAACAATAACCGAAGGTTCATTTGTTATTGTGCTTGGCGGTAATGGTTCTGGAAAATCAACTTTACTAAATGCAATTGCCGGTAGTTTTATGATTGATACCGGTAAGATTGCATTAAATGGAGAAGACGTAACGCAATGGCCAGAACACAAACGCGCCACGTTAATAGGTCGGGTATTTCAGAACCCTTTCTCTGGTACAGCACCCTCCATGTCTATTTTAGATAATTTTTCATTAGCGGCCAAACGCGGCAAGTTTAGAGGTTTAAGTTGGGCGCACTCGTCTAATTTACAAGATGAATTAAAAGATCGGGTAAGTGAACTAAAAATGGGCTTAGAAAACCGATTGGATACAGCCATTGGTTCATTATCCGGCGGTCAAAGACAAGCCTTAACTTTATTAATGGCTACTTGGCTAAAACCAAAGTTACTCTTATTAGATGAACATACCGCAGCACTTGACCCCAAAAGTGCCGATCAAGTCATTGCATTAACGGAACAAATAATCTCTAAAGAAAAATTAACCACGCTTATGGTTACCCACTCTATGCAGCAAGCAATTAATTTGGGTGACCGGATTATCATGATGCATAAAGGAAATATGTTACATGACGTTAATGCGCATGAAAAACAACGTTTACGCATCGATGATTTACTGTCTAGATTTGAAAATGTAAGACGCAGAGAATTATTAGATGAAAGTGTGGCCGATTTATTACGACTAAGATATATTTAACCATACCATACACAAAAACACCCTTTAACCAACAAGCTTAGGCATAGACTAACATGAGTAAAAAACTACTAATAACCGATGATGAACCTCATATTAGGTTATTACTTGAACAAGCACTTGAAGACCTAGAAGATCATGATGTGGAATTTTTCTTTGCTGAAAATGGTGAAATAGCTTTAGAAATTATTGAAAAAGAAAAACCACAATTAGTATTACTTGATGTAATGATGCCCAAAATGAATGGTTTTGATGTGTGCAAAACTGTTAAAAAAGACTGGGGCATGGATGATGTTTTTATCATTATGTTAACCGCTAAAGGCCAAGAATATGATAAAGAGAAGGGCCTAGAAGTTGGCGCCAATTTTTATATAACCAAGCCATTTAATCCCGATGAAATCATGGCCCACGCCCTAAAAGTATTTGACATTGAATTAGATTAATGACTATGCAAGCATTTATACATCCTACTTTGAATAAATTATTAGACGGTATCAAAAATTTTCAACAACGGGTTTATGATCAGCACCTATTCAACATGAAAGATTTAGTAGAAGTCGGGCAACAGCCGAAGGTTTTATTAATTTCGTGCAGTGACTCCCGCGTTGACCCTGCTATATTAACCAATGCGGCTCCTGGTGATTTATTTGTATTAAGAAATGTTGCTAACCTTGCGCCAAGCTATGAATTAGAAAGTAAATACGATGGTGCACGTTCTGCAATTGAATATGCGGTGAGAGATTTAGAAGTTGAGCATATTGTTATCTTAGGTCATGCACATTGTGGCGGCATAAAAGCTTTACTTAAATCATTATCAGGACAATCAATCCCTAGAGATTTTATTGGTGACTGGGTATCCATCGCTAAAGAGGGTTGTGAACGCTATGTCATAGAGCAATTGGGTGATCTGAATAAACCTTTAAAGGAGGCTGATTTGGAGAACTTACATGAACATATACATTTACTTGAG
>CAIXDX010000119.1 GCA_903918335.1 uncultured Methylococcaceae bacterium
AAAGGCCGCATTTTTTTTGCCTAAAATCCCACTACAAACCACAAAACACCCGTCTAAATCGTGCATAAATCAAGGTTTAATGGCAAACTATCGCTTTAAATGACTAACACTTGAGAGACCATGAACTACTGGCTAATGAAATCTGAACCGGATGTATTTGGCATCCAAGATCTTTATCAAAGACCTAACCAAACCGAACCCTGGGATGGAGTGCGCAACTATCAAGCTAGAAACATGATACGCGACGCTATGAAACTAGGTGATCAAGTGTTCTTTTATCATTCAAACTGCGATGAACCCGGCATTGTCGGTATTATGGAAATCGCTAAAGAAGGCTACCCAGATCATACTGCTTTTGACCCTGACGACCATCACTTTGATCCTAAAAGTGATCCCGCTAACCCACGCTGGATGATGGTTGATGTTAAATTTGTCAGACAATTCTCACGTACCATCGGGCTTAAACAATTAAAAGCCAGACCAGAGTTAGCCAATATGGCCGTGGTCAGAGCGGGCAATCGTCTATCTGTTATGCCGGTCAGCGCCGAAGAATGGGAGTTTATTCTCCGTTTAGAAACCGCACCAATCTAACTAATCGTTTCCTCTATTAAACGAATAGCCTGAGCTACACCATCATTATTCTGCATGCTTAAACTAAGCTGCTGGGCTTTTTCTTTCATAGCAGGCGTGCTTAAAACCACTTTAATACCGGCCGCTAAAGCTTTTGCCGTCACCTTTTTGGCGGGCAAAGGCTTACCGGCCACACCTAATATCTGTAATTGCTTTGCCCAATACAATTGCTCGTCCATAAAAGGCACGACGACGGATGGACAAGCGGCGCGCGTAGCCGCATGACTCGTCCCGGCCCCACCATGATGCACCACCGCCACACAGCGTTCAAAAACGGTTTGATGCGGATGCTTGCCTATAAAGTAACTATTACCCATTAGTGTATTTGCTGGATACCGCGCAGAACTAGTTTGAATAATCGCTCGACACCCCACTAACCCAACCGCCTCAACAAATAAATCCATCGCCCATTCTGGAACCGCTTGTTGCAAACTACCAAACGTCATATAAACCGGTGCCGAGCCATTCACTAAAAATTCCGTTAATGACTGCGGAAAACGCCATTGCAGGGTATCTTCTGTTAGATTTAAAAAACCACAGGCTTGATGATGAGGCGACCACAACTCCGCAGAACGACAAAATACCGGATCAACCGCTACCAAGTTTAATTGCTGCGAAGTAAGCAACTCCGACAATATATTTTTAGGTGGCTTAAGCCCTGCATAACACCATAGCTGAGTTAAAGGCTTCTTGAGTGCCCAATTAAAAACCATATCTAACAACGCCCAGCTGACTTTATTAAACCTGCGACCTAAATCAGGAAAACTAATCGGTGCGACAGCAGAATTAGGTACCGCGGCATGACAAAACATCACGCTGATAAACGGCTTTTGCTGCTGTATAGCCGCCAGCTTTAAGGGGTATAAAAAATGATGTCCAATCACATAATCACTCTCAGCGACTAACTGCTGAGCCGCCTGATAAATATCGGCCTCATATAAAAAGAAAGCCTCATCCAATAAAGCTCTTAACCATTGCAAGGGATGCATCTTAAAGGATCGTTGAGCAAAACCTTGCATATCAAACTCAACCCGTTCAGGCACCTGACGATACGCTAAGCCCATCTGATCACAAATAGCTTGATAATTCTGGTTATCAATACTACTCACCACCAAAGTGATTTGATGCCCCTGCTTTTGCAGGCCATCCGCTAAGGCTAATAAAGGTCTAATATCGCCATTAGAACCCCATGTTTGAATACCGATTTTCATGTGATTGTTATCAGCATGATCACGACTAAACCTTTTTTATACTAGAAAACACCAAATCTTCCAGAAATACAACTATCTCTGACTCATTTTTATCTTGCCCAAAATCGGTAAGTGACGGCAGATTATTCATAAAAAAGTTCTGAAAATGCGCCATTTCAATAATTGTGGACGCTAATGATTTCGGATATTTGTATTCAGGATTACATTCCAAAATCATATTACCAATGACAGCACAAAGGTCTTTATAGGGTTTAAACAAGTGATCTTTATTATCTTCAGATACTCGTTTAGTGAGGTAAGCTTTAGTGCCTTCAGTAATAATAATTTGATGCAAGATACTTTCGTCAACATAAAGCGTTTTGCTATCGTCTTCTACAGAAGTTGCTAATAATTTAATCACCGTTTTAAGTTTAACAATAGGGTCTTTAATATTGTTAATTTGAAAAGAAACTTGATATTCAAGCCAACTCCAATACCACGCAGTCAGATAGATCAATAATCGGTGCTTATTCTCAAAATATCGGTAAATACCCGCTTCAGTTGTACCAATGTCTAAGGCCAGTTTTTTAAATGTAAAAGCTTCAAATCCATTTTTGTAGATCAACTGAATGCTGTGCAGAATGATTTTTTTTCCCAGTTCCGATTGTTCCGGATCTCTAAGAAATAGTTTTTCATTCATATTAATTTTTAATTGTATATCCATGTAAAAAGCATAACCGAAAGTATTGCAATTTGCAAAGATAGTGTTACTATCTTTTAAGATTCTTTTACTATTGTTAAACTTACAGCTAAAAAGAACAATGATGGAACTAAAAACACTGTTTAAAGATGTCAAAAATAATATGTCCATCAGTGTTGTGTTGTTTTTATGGAAGTTTCTTTGAACTTAGATATTGCTTCGGTATCCGACGCACACTGATAAAAACAGTTGAGCATTAGTATTTTCAGTTGAGGACAAAAATATGAAAAATTCCATAGAGTTACATAGTAACAAAGATGAATCATCAGGTTTTTTGCGTGGCGCTACCATGTGGCGAGGTTCCATTACACCCCGAATATTGCCCAGTCTTCTGTTAATGAGTTGTTACTGCTTGCTAATAGTTACCCTAGATCAATACTGGCGACCCTTATCACATCTGGCTGTGACTCCGTTTGAATATACCGGTGTGGTTCTTGGGATGGTTCTGGTGTTTCGAACCAATACCGGTCACGAACGCTGGTGGGAAGCTCGAAAATTATGGGGTGGCATAAATAACCAAAGTAGAAACCTTGTCATTCAGAGTTTAAATTACAGTAAAGATTTAAATGACAACCCTCAAAACAGACAGTGGTGTGAAGATGTGGTGAAGTGGACTATTGCATTCTCTTTTACGGCTAAAGAATACTTACGTAATAGCAAGAACTTAGATGAGTTAACCGATTTACTAAGTCAACAGGAACTTGAGGCAATTAAGTCTTCTATTCACATGCCTTTGTTTGTTGCCAATAAACTAGCATTTTTATTACAACAAGCTCGGGTTACCCATCATATAGATGGCTTTGTTTTTGAAAAACTAGAAGCACAACGTATTTTGTTAATTGATTACATTGGCAGCTGTGAAAGAATCCTTAAAACACCGATGCCATTAGTTTATGCAATTAAAGCAAGACGGTTTATTTTGATTTTTTTGTTATTACTGCCGTTTTCATTAATCGAAAACTTAGAATTTAGTGCCGTGTTCATCTATTTTTTAGTCGCTTATCCATTATTATCTTTGGATAGAATTGGTATCGAGCTACAAAATCCATTCAGCACTAAAAATTTAAGTCACTTACCTTTGCACTCTATTTGCAACAGTATCAAATTAAATTGCCTGACGTTATTAGAACAGAGGCAACTCAGTTGAACTCTTAAAGAACAATTAATTTTAATGAATCAGTTTGAAACAAAATACTTTTCAAGGCATTAAACATGAAAACTTTAACTAAAGAAATGCAAGCCGCCATTACTCCCGCAATGGCATTAGATTTATTAAAAGAAGGTAATAAGCGTTTTATTAATAACCTTAAAGTAAATCGTAATTTGCTACAACAGGTTAATGAAACCTCAGACGGACAACATCCGTTTGCGGTTATTTTAAGTTGCATCGATTCGCGTACCTCGGTTGAATTAATTTTTGATCAAGGATTAGGGGATGTTTTTAGTGTCCGTATTGCCGGTAATATCATTAATGAAGATATTTTGGGCAGCATGGAATTTGGATGCAAAGTAGCAGGATCAAAAATTATAGTCGTGTTAGGTCATACCCAATGTGGCGCCATAAAAGGCGCTTGCGACCATGTGGAAATGGGCAACCTGACCGCACTGTTAAGTAAGATACAGCCAGCGGTTTATGATGAAAAAACTGAGATTGTAAATCGACATTCAGGTAATGATGAATTTGTAGAAAAAGTGTCCACCATCAATATAAAAAAAACCGTACACGCTGTGATGGAGCGCAGCCCCATTTTAAAGGACATGATTGAATCCGGTACCATCGCAATTGTTGGCGGTATACATGATATTTCTACAGGTGAAGTCAGTTTTTATGAGGATACTTTAATTATCAATAACCCTTAATCTTTAAGACCCCTGTCATTATTTTGATTTTTTAACTATGAGGAGCCTAGCTGTGAACACACCCTGTGAAGATAAAAAACTCAATGAATCGATTCAACAGATAGACTCCGTATTGACGCAGGTATTAAAAGCTCAGGCAAAGCCTGAAACAGTCGCTACGGTTGAACAACTACAAAGTCGCTTTGCAGAAGCATCGAGTGAAGACAGCCTGTCCAAGCGCACCCATTTACACGAAACCGTTGAAGGTCTAGACCCAGAAACTATTGGCGAAGTTGTACGGGCATTCAATCTCTATTTTAGCCTGCTCAATATTGCCGAAGAATCCCATTATCTAAACATCCGTCGCCAGAAAGCCGAACAAGGTGGTCACTTCTGGCCGGGCTCATTTCACGATACCTTGCTCACACTTAAAGAATCAGGAGTCAGTGCAGATAAACTCCAGGTACTACTTAATGAGTTGTTATATTTACCCGTATTAACGGCACATCCTTCAGAAGTCAAACGTCGCACTGTTAAAAGCGCCTTACGTAATATATTTCTATCGCTAAAAATGTTAGGTGATAACCCTATTAAAGGCTATTTTCATGATGAAGCAGTCAAACGTCTGCAATGTCAGATTCAAATGCTGTGGAAAACCGACGAAGTGCGAGCACACAAATTAGACGTCGCAGATGAGATTGATGCGGGACTATTCTTTTTCCCTCTCTCACTTTTCGAGGCAACGACACGCGTTTACCGTAATTTTGAACGGTCAATTAGTGATGTTTATGGTGAAGAAGTTGCTCGACAAATCCGAATACCCAGCTTTTTAAACTTCGGTTCTTGGATTGGGGGCGATCGGGATGGTAATCCTAATGTCACCTCAGAAACGACGGTATTGGCTTTGCGTATGCAAGCACACACTATTTTACAAGAATATGTCCGTCGCCTTGATGAATTGCGCGGCCAGCTTTCTCATTCGGATGGCTTCTGTGAATTATCAGAAGCGTTTATAAACAGCCTAGAAATGGACCGGACTATACTAGGCAGCACAGCGCATGAACTGGAAAAACCCTATTTACAAGAGCCTTACCGCCATAAACTGGCGTTAATGAAGTATCGCATGGAATGCACCCTATTAAACGTACAACAACATTTGCACGGCAAACCAGATCTGCCTAATCGGCATGCTTATCAGGGTATAACCGCATTTTTAGATGATCTACGAGTAATACACGCTTCCTTAGTCGGCCACGGCGATTCGGCTATTGCGGCTTTGGAGCTACATGATTTAATCCGTCTGGCTGAAACCTTTGGCTTCCATTTGATGCAACTAGACGTGCGTCAAGAATCCACCAGACACTCTGAGGCGGTAGCAGAAATTCTAGGAGCGGCCTTACAAGTAGATTACATGGCTTTGGATGAGTGTCAGCGCATTGATCTATTGAGTGAAGCGATCACTGTACCCGGTGGACTCATGTTCGACATCACGACTTTGTCTTCTACCAGCCGCAATACCCTAGAAACATTTGAGGTGATGGCTCGCATGAGACGAGAAATCGGACCTGATTGTTTCGGCAACTATGTAATTTCCATGACCCACCACGCTAGTCATATTATGGAAGTGATGCTATTGGCAGCGCAAAGCGGACTGGTTGGTCGTGTTGGTGGCCATTGGCATTGTCATATTGGGGTGAGTCCCTTATTTGAAACCATAGACGATCTCAACCGGATTGAAGAAGTACTCTCTCGGCTGTTTGATACACCCGTCTATCGTGAATTATTGCGCGTTTCTGGAGACAGCCAAGAAATCATGCTGGGCTATTCTGACTCCTGTAAAGACGGTGGCATTTTGGCCTCATCTTGGGGATTATCACGCGCTCAGCGACAAATTATCGCCATCGTTGAACAACACGGACTCAAATGCCGTTTATTTCATGGTAGAGGGGGTACAGTAGGACGTGGCGGTGGTCCCACTCACGAAGCGATTCTAGCACAACCACCCGACACAGTCCGTGGCCAGATCAAATTCACCGAACAAGGTGAAGTGCTGTTCTACCGTTACAATAATATGGAAACCGCCGTTTATGAATTAACCATGGGCGTAACGGGTCTACTTAAGGCCAGTGTCAGCCTCGTACAACCCGTGCAAAGCGACCGTTCCGAAGACCTAGCCGTGATGGATGAACTGGCTCAAATTGGCGAACAAGGCTATCGTGCACTCACTGAACACTCACTAGGCTTTCTCGACTATTTTTACGAAGCTACACCGACCAGTGAGATGGGCGGACTTAATATCGGCTCACGCCCTTCTCACCGTAAAAAAGGTGATCGTTCAAAAAACTCAGTACGTGCAATTGGTTGGGTCTTTTCTTGGGCACAGTCAAGGCAAACGTTTCCGGCTTGGTATGGCATTGGATTGAGTCTTTCAAAATGGTGTGAGGGTAAACCTGAGCGCTTGGAAAAGTTGCAGGAGATGTACCGTGATTGGCCATTTTTTCGCAACCTGTTAAGTAATGCTCAAATGGCGCTTAGCAAATCTGACATGAATATCGCAAAGGAATATGCTAGCTTATGTATCGACCCTGAGACCAGTCAGCGCGTTCATGGCTTAATTGCTAATGAACACAAACTTTCTGTGGATTGGATTCTAAAAGTTGCGAATACGGACCGATTACTGTCAGAGAATCCTGCTCTATCAGACTCCTTACATCGTCGAGAAGCCTATCTTGGACCGCTCAATTACTTACAGGTGTATTTGCTACGTAAGGTACGGGATGTTAATGCAAATAATACGACCGAAAGTCTTTGGATGAAACCACTGCTCCGTTCGATTAATGCTATCGCAGCGGGAATGAGGAATACCGGCTAAAAACAAGATGATTCATGAGCACAAATCATTGACTAGATAGCCTCTGGTTTGATGCTCATTTATCCAAACCAAAGGAGGGGGAGGTTTTATTTATTCAACTAACTTAATAACAGGGTCTGAGTAATCAGAAACGCCTTCTTTAGACACGGTATTAAAACAAAAGTAGTAATAAGTGGCTGGCGTTAAGCCCGTAAACTCATGCTGTGCATAAGTGCTCGTCACCGGC
>CAIXDX010000120.1 GCA_903918335.1 uncultured Methylococcaceae bacterium
ATGGATCAACCATGGATAACCATGGAAGTTGAAGATAATCGGTTTATCCAGTGTGAATAGACTATCGAAATCTCGATCTGAAAGGCCATGCGGGTGCTCACTACTTGGGACTAACTTGTAGAGATCCACTACATTAATGAACCGAATTTTAAGTTGCGGGAAATTTTCACGTAGTAATACAACAGATGCGAGTGCTTCCTTAGTCGGAATGTCCCCTGCGCTTGCTATCACTAAATCTGGTTCAACTCCATTATCGTTACTGGCCCATTCCCATATGCTAATGCCTTTAGTGCAGTGTTTAATCGCTGCGTCCATATCAAGGTATTGCAGATGCTTCTGCTTATCGCACACAATTACGTTGATGTAGTTGGTGCTATCTAGACAATGGTTGGCTACTGAAAGTAGGCAGTTTACGTCTGGTGGCAGGTAGACGCGGGTCACAGCGGGACTCTTATTCACAACTAGGTCTATAAAACCAGGATCTTGATGAGTAAACCCATTGTGATCTTGTCTCCAGACGGTAGAGGTAATTAGCATGTTTAGTGAAGAAACTGATGCACGCCAAGGTACTTCGTTGGACATAGCTAGCCATTTAGCGTGTTGGTTGAACATGGAGTCAATAACATGCACAAACGCTTCATAGGTAGCAAAGAAACCATGACGCCCAGTTAGTAAATAACCTTCTAGCCAGCCTTCCAAAGTATGTTCGGATAGTATTTCCATTACCCGTCCGTCCGCTGACAGTTCGCCACCGTCTATATCTTCTGGCAAAGTAGTTGCTAGCCACGTTTTTTTGCTAACTTTATAAACGTCATCTAATTTGTTTGAGCTGTTTTCATCTGGGCCGAATACCCTAAAATTGCTCATGTTGTTGCACATGATGTCGCGTAAAAGTTTCCCAAGTGGGCGTGTGTTTTCTGCATTGATTTTACCCGGACTTTCCACGGCTTGTGCATACAACCTAAAATCGGGCATCCGCAAGGCTTTACGCAACAATCCGCCATTGGCATGTGGATTCGAACTCATACGACGCGTACCTTTAGGTGCCAGTGCTTTTAGTTCGGGGATTAATTTGCCGGTGTTATCAAACAAATTTTCTGGTTTATAACTTTTCAACCAGTCTTCCAATTGTTTCAAGTGAGCTGGATTTTCCTTCATGCCGGCAAGAGGTACTTGATGTGAACGCCAGAAGCCTTCCACTTTGTGTCCATCTACTTCTTTGGGGCCTGTCCAACCTTTAGGACTACGCAAGATAATCATCGGCCACCTTGGTCTGGTTGGGACGCCGGTGCGTCGCGCTTCTTCCTGAATACGTTTAATTTCCAGCACACAGGTTTCTAGGACACTTGCCATCAATTGGTGCATCGTTTCAGGATCACTACCTTCCACGAAGTAAGGCGTATAGCCGTAACCTTGAAAGAGGCTTTCTAGTTCTTCATGAGAAATGCGAGATAAGATCGTCGGGTTGTTGATCTTGTAACCATTAAGATGCAGTATCGGTAATACCGCACCATCGCGTATTGGATTGAGGAATTTATTGGAATGCCAAGACGTTGCTAGTGGTCCTGTTTCTGACTCACCATCACCTACCACGACTGTTACAATCAAATCTGGATTGTCGTAAGCCGCGCCATAAGCATGGGAAACACTATAGCCCAATTCGCCACCTTCATGAATAGAACCCGGTGTCTCGGGAGTACAGTGACTGCCAATACCACCTGGAAATGAAAATTCTTTTAAGAATTGTAACAGTCCTTCTGCGTCTTCACCTTTGTTAGGGTATATCTCAGAGTAAGTGCCTTCTAGATAGACTGGAGCCAAAACGCCGGGTGCTCCGTGCCCAGGGCCCGCCATGAAAATGACATTCAAATCGTACTTATTAATAAGTCGATTCATATGGATGTAAGCAAAGCTTAGTCCAGGACTTGATCCCCAGTGCCCTAAAAGACGGTTTTTAATATGCTCTGGTTTGAGAGGTTCTTTTAATAAGGGATTGTCACGCAGATAAATCATACCAGCGGCCAGATAATTACAGGCGCTCCAGTAGTTATTAATGCTGTTAAGTTCTTTTGGGTTTAGAGGTAAATCTTGGATTTCAGTTGTTAATATAGTGGGTGTTATCATTTTTAAATCTCTTAGGGGTCAATGAGTTCAAGATAAAAACTGATGGCCAAGAACACAGGTTCAAAAAAATTTTACAATCTCGTAATTCTCCGTCTAATTTATTACAGTATCATTAACTCTACTAAATTCTGTAGTATTTAAGTTACTTAAATGGCGTTATCATAAATTCGGAATTTTTATGATTAAATAATTTTATTGAGTTAACGAAATTAATCTCGCTTGTCTCATCACCGTTTTTAAATCACTCACTGCTTGGGCTAGCCCCACAAACAATGCTTGGGCAATAATCGAGTGACCAATATTAAGCTCGACAATTTCAGGAATGGCGCAAATATCTTCCACGTTATGAAAATTTAAGCCATGCCCTGCATTTACTTGTAAGCCAGCACTGTGCGCATATTTTGCGGCTTCTATAATGCGAACTAGCTCAGTATTTTTTTCTTCTGCTGTCGTAGCATCCGCATAGCAGCCTGTATGCAATTCGATAACAGGGGCTCCGGCTGATACAGCCGCATCAATTTGTTCTTTATCAGGATCAATAAATAAAGAGACTTCAATACCCGCATTTCCTAGTGTTGCACAGGCGCTTCTCATACGGTTCATATTGCCGGCTATTTCTAGGCCACCTTCTGTGGTTAATTCTTCTCGCTTCTCCGGAACTAAACAGCAGGCGAAAGGCTTTACTTTTAAAGCGATGCCAATCATCTCATCGGTGACAGCCATTTCCATATTTAAGCGAGTTTGAAGTGTTTCTTTTAACAAGAACAGATCTTTATCTTGAATGTGTCTACGGTCTTCTCTTAAATGCGCAGTTATACCATCAGCTCCTGCTTGTTCTGCTATTAGAGCCGCTTGTACGGGATCTGGATAGCGAGTGCCTCGTGCTTGTCTGATGGTGCAGATGTGGTCGATGTTAACGCCTAATAATATGTTTGATGTGTTCATTTTTCTAGATGTTGCATGATTTGGTTAATAACAGCTCTGCTCTTTAAGGGCTTGCCATTTAGATAGGTAGCGATTACTTTACGCATGATCAATTTTGCTTCTAATAAAGTTTGGGGTTCTAATAATTGTTTTGCTTTAAGAGCCAAAAGTGTCTTTCCAGATACTTGTCCATCGGGTGCTGGTATCGCCCCTTGCTCTACGTCAAAGTGATAGTTCGAAAAGAGGTCTATTTTGTTGCTGTTAGCGTCATAATCTAATGTTAAGCCATATCCCGTAGCTTCAATGAGATCTAATTCAAAAATGCGGAGACTGGCTTCAATATTAGAGTCTGATATCAATTTAGCTAAGCATTTTTTATAACAGATAAACACGTCAGGATGCGGATCATATTTGTGTAAAAAACAAGTGATGAGTTCATTGACATAAAAGCCGCAGTACAGTGCAATGCCTTTTAAGTTATCAAATTCGCCTGAGACTTCAACATGACTTAGGGTTTTTAAATCAGACTTGCCAAAATAAGAAATTTTTAAAGGCTGAAAAGCCTGTAGTAGGCCTGCTGTTTTAGATTTAGTCTTTCTCACGCCCTTGGCTAATAAAGAGATTCGGCCAAAATCTTGAGTGAGGGCATCAATAATTAAACTGGTTTCTCGATATTTACGTTGACCAAGAATATAGGCAGGTTGTAAATAAACAATGTTATCAATCATTAAATCCTAGGCTTTGCATCGCTCTTTCGTTATCAGACCAATTCTTTTTAACTTTAACCCACAATTGTAAATACACTTTCTGATCAATCAATTTTTCTATATCAATACGCGCATCTGTGCCCACACTCTTAAGCATTTCGCCATCTTTACCAATGACGATAGTCTTTTGGCCGAGTCGTTCTACCCAAATAATAGCGTAAATTTTGGTCAGGTTCTCATGCTCTTCGTAGCGTTCCATTTCTACCGTTAAAGCATAAGGCACCTCGTCACCTAAACGACGCGTCAGCTTTTCTCTGATGATTTCAGCTGCCAGAAAACGCTCAGGTCGATCAGTAATTTGATCTTCGGGGTAGATTAAGTTTTGTTCGGGTAGCAACTGCATAATCAAATTTTCTAGTTCATCTAAGTTAGTTCGTTTTAATGCCGAAATAGGGACTAAATGCTCAAAGGGAAATTTGTGCTGTGCTTCTGCAAAGAAAGCCAAAATCTCATCTTTATCTTTAACTTTATCCACTTTATTAACCGCTAGAATGACGGGTAAGCCGGCCTGTTCTAGTTTCTTAAAGATAACTTCATCGTATTCATGCCAAGACAAACCATCAATCAACCAAACAATGACATCAACCCCTAATAAAGTAGTCTCAGCGGTACGATTGAGGTATCGATTTAAGGCTTTGCTTTCATTGTTATGCATGCCAGGGGTATCCATATAGATGGCTTGGCCTGCTTCCGTGGTGTTAATACCTAAAATACGATGGCGTGTAGTTTGTGGTTTACGGGAAGTAATGCTGATTTTTTGCTTAAGCAAATGATTCATTAGAGTAGATTTACCAACATTTGGGCGCCCGATGAGGGCTACGAAACCACAGTTCATTACTTAACCTTATTAATGTGTTCTAACATGAGTTCTGCCGCCGCTTGCTCGGCTTTCTTTCGAGATATTCCTGCGCCAATACAAGTAATGTCCAGTGTTGGGATTCGGCATCTAACTTTGAACATTTGTTCATGCGCTAATCCTGACATGGTCACTAAAGTGTATTCAGGCAAGTCTTGTTTTTTAGACTGCATAATTTCTTGCAGCTGTGTTTTGGGGTCTTTTTGCCAATTGTCTAATGATAAACTGTTGAGTTTATCGGTAAATAATGTTTCTATCCAGCTTTTGCAAGCCTCGATGCCTTGATCTTTATACAGCGCGCCCATAATCGCTTCTAAGGCATCAGATAGAATGGAGTCACGACGAAAACCGCCACTTTTAAGTTCTCCCGAGCCTAGAAATAAATACTCGCCTAGATTATGTTGTCTGGCTAAATCAGCTAGAGAACTTTGATTTACTAGGCTGGCTCTTAAGCGACTTAAAACGCCTTCGCTCGCCTCTGGGAATAGATCATATAGCTTTTGCGCAATAACAAATCCTAAGATAGAGTCACCTAGAAACTCTAGGCGTTCATTGTTTTTTGCGTGCGCACTGCGGTGTGTTAAAGCCGCGGTAAAGAGTTGTGGGTCATTAAAACTTAACCCTAATTTTCTAGCTAAAACATCAGGTTTTTTAATCACAATTTCGAGGTCTTATTTTAAAATCGTGCCAATACGACTGAAACCAACACCGGTATTTTGTAAATCCCAGTTCATCCAGATAAAGAAGGCTTTACCAACTAGATTTGCTTCAGGAACTGGCCCCCAGTAGCGGCTATCGTTACTGTTGTCTCTATTATCACCCATGGCAAAGTATTGACCCTCCGGGACTTCATAAACAAACTCAACCGTGGGTGCACCATTTCTGATTAGAATATTATGTTCAACGCCGGTTAAATTTTCTACAAATTCTTCTGCTCCGGTCATATCATCACCTTGACCCACGCCATGGAAAGTACCTAAAGAAATTTCATTAATTGCTTGACCATTTACAGTCAGTCTTTTGTTGCTGTATTCAATTTTATCACCGGGTAGGCCAATTATACGTTTGATGTAATCAACGGTTGGGTCTTTAGGGTAACGGAAGACAAAGATATCACCACGTTGCGGTTTATTAATGTCTAGAATTTTTTTATTAATGATGGGTAAGCGAATACCATACGTAAACTTATTCACTAAAATAAAGTCACCCACCAATAGCGTTGGCATCATAGAACCCGATGGGATTCTAAAGGGCTCAGCGATAAAAGATCTTAGTAAAAAAACGATGAGTACGATAGGAAAGAAAGACCTCGCATATTCTACGTAGAAGGGCTCGTTTTCTTCACTAAATGTTTCACCTCTAGATTTAAGAATCAGTAAATAACCGCCCCAAATAATGCCTGTTACTACCGCAGCTACAAAGAGGTAAAATGAAAAATCGTAATCCATAGTGATGTTTAATGTGTTTAGGGGTAAGTTCAGTGCCTTACCTTAAGTTTAATAGTTGGGGTGGCTGTTTATTCTTTATTTAATTGTAATACCGCTAAGAAGGCTTCTTGAGGTATCTCAATGTTACCTACTTGCTTCATACGTTTTTTACCGGCTTTTTGTTTTTCTAATAGTTTCTTTTTACGGCTAATATCACCACCATAGCATTTAGCGATTACATTTTTACGCATAGCTTTAACGGTAGAGCGCGCAATAATCTTAGAGCCAATAGCGGCCTGAATCGCGACCTCGTACATTTGTCTAGGAATTAAATCTTTCATCTTTTCAACTAAATCACGGCCACGATTATTACTTAAATCACGGTGTACGATAATAGATAAAGCATCGACTTTGTCCGCGTTGATTAATACATCCAGTTTAACAAGATCGGCTACTTGGAAGCGTAAGAATTCATAATCAAAAGAAGCAAAGCCACGGCTGACTGATTTTAGGCGGTCAAAAAAGTCTAGCACAACTTCACTTAATGGCATTTCATAATTTAGAGATACTTGACTGCCTACATACTGCATATCTTTTTGTATGCCGCGCTTTTCAATACATAAGGTGATAACACCGCCCAAATAAGCTTGGGGTACCAAAATATTGGCACGAATAATCGGCTCTCTAATTTCTTTAACTACACCCCCATCAGGTAAATCGGCGGGGTTATCAACCATTAAAATCTCATTGGTTTGGGTGATTACTTCGTACACTACCGTGGGAGCTGTCGTGATAAGGTCGACATTGTATTCTCTTTCTAAGCGCTCTTGCACAATCTCCATGTGTAACATGCCTAAGAAGCCACAACGAAATCCAAATCCTAAGGCTTGTGAAGATTCAGGTTCAAATTGTAGAGCCGCGTCATTGAGGTTTAACTTGTTAAGCGCTTCGCGTAAACCTTCGTAATCATCAGAGCTGACAGGATACAAGCCAGCAAAAACACGAGGTTGTACGCGTTGGAACCCAGTGAGTTGTTCAGGGGCTGGTTTGTCAGTCCATGTGATGGTATCACCTACCGGCGCACCAAAAATATCTTTAATACCCGCTACTACGTAGCCTACTTCGCCGGTATTTAATAACTCTTTTTCTAAACGTTTAGGCGTAAATACGCCGACTTTTTCCGCGATAAAAGACTTACCGGTCGACATAATAGTAATCTTTTGTTTGCGGCGAATA
>CAIXDX010000121.1 GCA_903918335.1 uncultured Methylococcaceae bacterium
CCTGTCTTTGAAGATTCTAAAGAAAAAAGTTTCTGAACTGCCCAAAGAGGACCAAGTAAGGCTTGTTTCTCTTGCTGAAAAATACTATGGACCACAAGTACGCGCTTTAATCGGCCTAATATATTCCAGACTTAATTTAACTGTCTCCCAGAGTTTAGCGCTTTCGCTCAATCCAACGACAACTTACAAATTAACATTAAATGAAGAGGACTGGCCAATGGCAGGAGAATGGCACATTCGATGATGCGATTACATGAAGATATGGAAGCATTTTTGGATTTGGTTAATAACCAAATATACAAAAACGATCAACGAATTAGTTTTCGTTATGGGCTTTTTACGACAGGAGTAAAGTCAGACCATTGTTCAATACGGAATGCTCGAATGTCACGTACCGATGGAGGGAACCATGACTGCATTTTGAGTGATTGAATAGCCACAAAAAGCTGTGCCATATTTTCATCTTCACTCACATACAAACTACCTTGCACACGTCTAAAACCATATTGAGCTAAAGTCGCAGCTATATCAGCGTATGCCTGCGACACTCCTTTTGGATGATGTCGCTCTGTATCCGCAACGACTAAATCAAATGCTATTGCATACATTATGCAGCCTTCGGGTCGTCAATGACGTGCGTCAAACGATATTCAACTTTTTCACCCGTTTCAACTAGAACAACCTCAACCATCCAATCACCATCATCAAGGTGACGGGTGGGGTGTCCCACTTCATATTTTGGCCCAAATTCACCAAAACTTTTAATTGTCCCAACGGGCACTTGTGGTGTAGACATTATTCTTGATCTCCATTATGGATGTTAATTTGTAGCGTCAATATTTTAATCAGCATTTTACAGTACAGTTTTTAGATCAGCCACTTATCTTAATTCTTTTTATATTTTGGCAGACTTCTTAATTTAAAGGAAAACAAATATGTATAGATAACCATAGATATTAATTTAAACAATCCTGAAATGGTAGGACGAGCATTTTTCTATTTTAGATCGGCCAGTTACGCCAAAAATAAAGGTAGAGAATACCTACCCTCATCTAAAGAAGATGCTCAACGCCAAAAAGCCCTAAAAACAAGTATTATTAACAGCCCCTTCCCTGTCATTAAATATAAAACACCAGAATCACTTGCCAAACACTTAGAGCGGGACTTATGGAAAGTTATAAATGTAGCATTTCCATACATAGGAATTAGATGTAATATCCTTATCTTTATGTCATGTTTATAGAATTAAAAACTTGTTTTTTAGTCCGTAATGTTATAATTTTCAAAAGGAGGTCATTTAGATGAGCATTGCACAAACCGTACAACAAAGTCTTGAGAATATTCCTGCGGGCAAGATTTTCAGCTATCAGGAATTGCCAGACTACGCGAAATCACCCGGTGCTGTCATTAAGACGGTAAGTCGCTTGGTTGAAGAAAAGCGTTTAGAACGATTTTCTAAAGGAAAATTTTATATTCCTAAAAAAGGATTACTAGGCGCACGTAAACCTTCAGATAGTGAACTACTGCGCACCATGCTTTACAAAAATGGTCGCTTGCGTGGCTATATTACCGGCCTATCCTTATTTAACCAGCTCGGCCTCACAACCCAGGTTCCACGAACCATTACACTCGCCATCAATGGCGGTCGTCAGGAAAAAGAATTCGGCACCATCAAAATTAAAACGCTAGTTACGCGCGCTCCTATTGAAGAAAAATATGTGTTGCCATTGCAATATCTTGACGCACTCAAGCAAATCAAAACCATACCCGATTCAGACATTAACCTGTCTTTGAAGATTCTAAAGAAAAAAGTTTCTGAACTGCCCAAAGAGGACCAAGTAAGGCTTGTTTCTCTTGCTGAAAAATACTATGGACCACAAGTA
>CAIXDX010000122.1 GCA_903918335.1 uncultured Methylococcaceae bacterium
CTGATTTAGCCTGTTTAATTCGAAGATTAAAAGCCCGTTTAGAAACCCCTAAACAGCATTTGGTCTGTGTCGGTACCTCTGCAACTTTGGGTGGTAAGGATGCAGGGCAAAATCTAATTACTTATGCGACCTCGGTGTTTGATGAGTCGTTTGATGAACACGCGGTTATTACCGAATATCGACAATCTTTAGGTGATTATTTGGCACCTGAGCCGGTTGAGCATATCAGTTATCCTGCTATAGAAAAATTACAATCACTTAAAGCCGATCACTATACAGACCTTGAATCTTACGCGTTAGCACAAGCACAGTTGTGGTTTGAATCTTTAACGGGGTTGGATGATGCCAAAGTCTGGCGCGTTGATTTAGCGAAGCATTTAAAGCGGCATTATTTGTTTCAAAATTTACTACGTCTACTAAAAGGTCAAGTAACGGATTGGACGGATTTATTAGCCGGTTTTAAACGGTGTTTGGGGGCTCAGCAGGCGTTATCCGATGAGTGGGTTGAGCAATTATTAATCAGTTTAGTGTCTTTAATCTCGGTAGCGAGAGAAGATAAATCGGGGTATTTAGCACCCTTATTAGATGTGCGGATGCAATTGTGGCTTAGGGAGTTGAGTCGTTTAGTTGTGTTATTACCCACTAGTGACCAACAACCAACCTTATTGTTTTCTGATGATGGTCTGGTACCAAAAGATCGTATCGCTTTACCAGCGATTCATTGTCGTGATTGTGGATCAATGGGGTTTGTTGCTCATAAAGAAGCAGATCAAGCAAAAATATCAACGGATTTACAGGAAATATATAAGAGTTACTTTGCTCATTCACCTAAGGTCAGTTTGTTATTTCCCATGGCACAGGTTGAGACGCCTTGGAACCTTGCAAGTAGCTTAGATAAAAACTTATGTTCTTGCTGTGGCTATTTAAACAGCAAAACACAGCAGAGTTGCCAGAACTGTGGTGATGTGGATTTGGTATGGGTGCATCAAGCTGATAATACCGTTTTACAAAATAATGCGGCCCTTGGACAGGCGAATATTATCTCGCATAACAATTGTCCTTTTTGTCTAAACAAAAATAGTTTAATGATTGTGGGTGCACGTTCGACGAGCTTGTCATCAGTGATGGTTGGGCAGTTGAGTTCGTCTCGATTTAATCTTGATAAACAATTAATCGCCTTTTCTGATGGGGTGCAAGATACCGCACACCGTGCCGGTTTTATGGCGGCAAGAACCCGGTCTTATGGTTTTAGAATCGCTTTAAAAACGGTATTAGATCGGGCTGAAGCGGATATGTCTTTAAGTGAATTTATTGTCCAATTTAATCAGTACTGGCTGGATACTTTAGGTGAAACAGATTTTATAGGTACTTTTTTACCTATTAGTCTAGAGTGGTTGCGAGATTATTCGGTGTTAAAAGACACCAATACGTTACCGGAAGGTTCTAATTTAGCAAGTATCTTACAACGGCGTTTGGCCTTTGATATTTTAAGTGAGGTAGGCTTTAAATCGCACATAGGTCGTTCTTTAGAGCGCAGTGGTGCGGTGGCTAGTTATTATAATCAAGCAGAATTAGAGGTTTGTTTAACGGGTTTATTAAGTGCATTGCATGAACATATCGGTAGCTTAAGAGATTTATCTTACGAACGCTTACAGCGTTTCGTTTTAGGTTTTTTAGCGCATTTACGCATAGGTGGAGGGATATATTCTGCAGATTTAGAAGCCTATATTCATAATAATGGTAATCCCGGGGTATTTATTAATCAAATCGCTTTACCCAATTTTGCGTACGGCGCCCGTGTTCCTACTTTTTTAGGTACGAGAAATGGCAGGGGTGTTGACACAATTGCCACCCATGTTAATAACGCCAGTACTTGGTATCAAACTTGGTTAATTAAAGCTTTGTTTTTAAGTGATGATTTGCAAGCTAATGGGAATTTAACGGCAGATATTTATCATGTCATTTTGCACCATTTGGTTAAGACTCAATTTTTAGTTGAGCGGGGTACTAATAATCAAGGTCTCGTTTGGGGTATTAACCCAGAGCGTTTATTACTTAGCACAGAGGTGGCTACTGTTGCTTGTGATAAATGTAAACATAGCTACAGTGTTGCTCAGAGTGAATTTGATTTGTGGGTAGATTCGCTGTGTTTACAAAAAAACTGCTTCGGACATTATCAGTTAAATAAATCATCTACTGAATCCTTAGATTTTTATGGTCGCTTATATCGCGATGGCGAAGTTAATCGCGTAGTGGCGGCCGAACATACGGGTTTATTAACGCGAGATGAGCGTGGCGCAGTTGAAACGTCTTTTAAAAAGGGAGTTGATGATCGCAGGCCGTGGGATATCAATTTATTGTCTGCCACGCCGACACTCGAAATGGGGGTGGATATTGGCGATTTGTCTTCTGTGTTGTTGTGTTCAGTCCCGCCTGCGCAAGCTAATTATTTACAGCGTATTGGTCGAGCAGGTCGGCGTGATGGCAATGCTTTAAATATTACTTTAGCTAACGCTAATGCACATGATCTGTATTTTTATAGTGATCCTATCGAAATGATGGCGGGTGAGGTTGAAGCACCTGGGGTGTTTTTGGATGCTTCCGCCGTATTAGAGCGCCAATATACGGCGTTTTGTTTGGATCAATGGGTTAAAAAATACGAAGATCGAGCGGTTATCCCGCCTAGATTAAAAGACGTGTTAAACACGATCTCTAAAAAAGACGTGAATATCAATTTGTTTCCATACTCATTCTTAACGGAAGTTGAGCTTAATAGAGAAGATCTGTTTAAGCAGTTTTTGGCGTTATTTGATTCTGGGTATGGTAGTGGTTTAAGTGATTTTTCTGTGGAATGGCTGAAGCGGTTTTCTGAAGGTGATTTTCAGACACAAGGTAGTTTAAGTTTTCGGATACAAGAAGTATTGATGCAACAATATTTAGAATTTGAATCAATGAGTAAAGAAACTAAACGTGTTAATACTGTTCTGATAAAGAAGAAAAAAATTGAAACAAAATCTCAACAGGATGAGGAGGAAATAGATGCCTTAGCGCTTGAATTAACGGCTTTGCAATCTGTCGTCAATACTATTAGAAATCAAGATACTCTGCAGTTTTTGACAGATGAAGGTTTGATTCCCAATTATGCTTTCCCAGAGCAAGGTGTGATTTTACATTCGGTAATTTATCGATCTAAAAAAGATAATGATAGCTCAGTAAAAAAGGCTGGGGTTGATAAAGAGTCTGAGCGTTGGACTTATAAATACGAAAGACCTGCGTCTTCTGCTTTATCTGAATTAGCACCGACCAGTACATTTTATGCGGGTGGTAGACGCGTAGAAGTTAATCGGGTGGATTTACGAGTATCTCAACAAGAAACTTGGCGCTTTTGTCCCGCTTGCCATCATTCTGAATGTATTGATACCGGAGATAATTATCAAACCTGTCCGCATTGTGGTGATGTTTTATGGGCAAATGTTGCCCAAAAACAAACCATGCTTCGATTGAAACAAGTGTATGCCAATACTGCAGATAAAAATAGCCGCATTTCTGATGATAAAGATGATCGCGATAGTCAATTTTTTACCAAGCAATTATTAATTGATTTTGAAAATACCGCTATAACTGCGGCCTATAAAATGGACAAAGCCGATTGGCCATTTGGTTTTGAGTTTATTGCTAAAGCCGATTTTAGAGAGATAAACACTGGTCATAGTGATGAGGGATCACCCGAAGTGACTATTGCAGGGAAACTGTCTAAGCGGACTGGGTTCAAGCTGTGTAAGTACTGTGGGACAGTACAAGGACATACTACCCAGCAGCAAGACCAGCAACATACGATTAGTTGTACGGCTATTAATAAGAGTAATGTTGAAAATATCATCAGTGGCTTGTTTTTATATCGAGAGTTTCAGTCAGAAGCGATTCGTATTTTATTACCCATTACCTCGGGAACGGATGCTGACAGTGCTGAATTGTCTTTTATTGCGGCGTTGCAACTGGGTTTAAAGAAAAAATTTGGCGGCAGTATTGATCATTTGCGCGTGGCTCAAAATGTGGAACCAGATCCTGAAGATAAAGAGCTTAGTAAACGTTATTTGGTGATTTATGATTCAGTACCGGGTGGTACGGGTTATTTAAAACAATTAACCAGTCATCAAGATGATTTAATTGAGGTGTTAACTGAATATGCAATGCCTGTGTTAGAGCAGTGTAGTTGTGTGCAAAAGCCACATGCTGATGGTTGCTATCGTTGCCTTTATGTTTATAAGAACAGTCGTAATATTTCTAGCATTTCTCGAAAGAAGGCACGTGATTTTATTCAGATACTTAAAGAAAACGCCGATAAAATGGTGTCGGTGGCAGGTTTGCGTGAGGTAAAAATTTCGCCTTTAGTTGAAAGTGAGTTGGAGGCACGATTTCTTGAGGCAATACGTAAATTAGGTAACACACTTAAACAAGATAATAAAATTACTGAATTTGAATGGCGCCCTGAGTTTTATGCAGGTGAGGCAGGTTGGTATTTACGTTTAGGTGAGCGTCGGTATTTTATTCGCCGACAAGTAGAACTGGGCGCTGAACAAAATGTAGCGATTAATTCAAGAGCCGATTTTGTGCTAGTCCCGTTAGGTAATGCAACTTTAAAACCGATTGTCATTTTTACGGATGGTTTCCAGTATCATAAAGATCGTGTTGCTTTAGATACGGCACAAAGAATGGCGATTGTCGCGTCTAATCATTATTGGGTGTGGTCGTTAACCTATGAAGATGTGCAAAATATCTTAGATGATAAAACGGCTTTACCGATTGATTTGTTGTTGGGGTTGCCTAATGCGAGAGCAAATCAGTTGGTTGAACATTTCGCCAGTGCTGATTTATTGTCTTTACGCGATCAATCCAGTTTTACATGGTTAATCGCTTTATTAATTCAAGGGGATGAATGTTCTTGGCAACGCTATTCAGCGTTATTAACGTTTATTTGGTTCAATCAGATGACATCTGTTGTTGATCTCACATCGGACCAATCTTTACCTGAATATGCAAAGTTAAAACTTGATTCTATCATTGACTCAGCAATAACTAGGGTTGATCAATTAGGCGTCTTGTGGGGTGAGAGTTATCAACGGCTTTCGTTATCAGTTCGTCTTGATCAATTGGCTTTTAATCAAAAAGATTTTATTCAACTAAGTACAAACCTGATTTTTGATGATAGAACCGATTTAATTGATTTTGAGGTGGATCTTAAGCAATGGCAATGCTTTTTAAGATTGATTAATGTTATACAGTTTCAACCTTATAGTGGGTTTTATACTCAAAAAGGCATAGAAAGCTTAGCCTACGATAATCTGATAGTTAAGTCTGCTTCACATTCTACATCTACTATAGATAGTATTACAGAGTCCGCTTGGGAATTAATATTAGCGGATGCAGTGGGGACTGAAATTGAATTTATCCATCGATTGATCCCATTAAATCTCCCTGTTCCACAGTGTGGTTTTGAATTGTTAGATGACTCAGGTGAGATTATCGCTGAGGCATTTTTAGCGTGGCAGGATCATAAAGTGGTTATTGTTTATGCGGGTTATGAGTCGGATACTGTCACCTTTAAAGAAAAAGGCTGGCAAGTTTTTATAAATACTGAGCTGGATAAGGATATGCAATCTTTATTAAGTGCTTTCGCTTTGAACTAGGAAATTTTATGCAACCCAAAGTAGCAATATCGTCAGACTTTTTTAACAGTGTTTTAAAGTTACCTAGGACGCAACAAGAAAAAGCGGTTAGGTTAATTGAGAACTTCAGAATCAATCCTAAATCACCCGGCACTAACTACGAAACCATTCAAGTAGCACGTGATAAAAACTTACGGTCATTGCGAATTGATCAAGCTTATCGAGCCATTGCATTAGCGCCTGAAAAAGGTGATGTGTACATTTTATTGTGGGCGGATTTACATGATGACGCTTATAAATGGGCAAGTGATCGAATCTTTAAAATTAATCCTGAAAATGGTGTCTTGCAAATATTAGATACGCAATACGTTGATGAAGCCAAGCAGATCCAACAATCAGCGGTTGCTCAAACCAATACCGATTTATTTGCAGATATCAGAGATCGATATTTAGTCCGATTAGGTGTGCCTGTGGAATTATTGCCACTCGTTAGGCAAGTATTAAGGCCGTTAGATTTAGAAGAATTAAAAGTTAAATTACCTGATGAAGCCTATGAAGCTTTGGCTTTGTTAGCTGATGGCATTAGTTTAGAAGAGGTCATGTCTGTTTATGATGTGAAGAAACCAGATACTCCGTCTACTATTGATACTAACGATTTTGCGATTGCCTTGGATAATCCAGACACTAAGAGACGCTTCTTGTTGGCCTCGGATGACGAAGCTTTACAAGCTATGCTGGATGCGCCTTTAGAAAAGTGGCGTGTCTTTTTACACCCTTTACAGAGTAAGTTAATTTATAAAGAGTGGAGTGGCCCTGTACGTGTTTTAGGTGGCGCAGGTACAGGTAAAACGGTAGTGGCGATGCATCGTGCAAAGTGGTTAGCAGAACAAGTCTCTGCGTCACGCGATACCAAAGTGTTATTTACGACCTATACTAAAAATTTAGCCTTAGATATACAGCAGAATTTAAAACATATTTGTGCCCCAGAAGTGTTACGTAAAATTGAAGTGATTAACCTAGATGCTTGGGTTAAACGTTTTATGGAGACGCACGGATATAAGATTAATTATACTTTTTTGAATGAAAAGAAAGCAGATGAGCTTTGGGATAATGCGCTGATTCTTAAGCCTGATGAGGGTAATTTGTCTGAATCATTTTTTCGTGAAGAATGGGATAAGGTGATTCAACCACAAAATATAAATACTTTAGAAAGTTATTTACAGGCCAGACGAGTAGGACGGGGAGTGCAGTTAAACCGTACTATGCGGAAATTGGTCTGGGATGTTTTTGAAAATTATAGGGTTGCTTTAAATGATGCAGGTTTAAAAGAAGCAGAAGATGTGTATCGGGATGCTTTAACTTTAATAGAAACCGATCAACTTCAAGCACCTTATACGCATATCTTGGTGGATGAGGCTCAAGATTTTGGGATGAATGCGTTTCGATTATTGCGCCGCTTAGTGGCTGAAGACGAAAACGATTTGTTTATTGTGGGCGATGCGCATCAGCGTATTTATGGCAGTAAAGTGGTATTGGGGCAGTGTGGCATCAAAATCATAGGACGTAGCCACAAATTAAGAATCAATTATCGAACCACTGAGCAGATTAGAAAATCTGCAGTTTCTTTATTAAGCGGTATTGCTTTTGATGATTTGGATGATGAGAAAGATGATCAATTAGGTTATCGCTCTCTAATGACGGGTACAGATCCCGTTATTCAATGTTTTAATAATGCGAAAGCTGAAACTGATTTTATTGTGACTTCTTTAAAAGAGTTACCTGAAGCGTCTTGGCTGAAGTCTTGTATTGCCGTACGCAGACTTAATGACATGGAGCGTTATAAAGCGGCTTTAACTGAAGCTAACATCCCCTTTTACCAAATTGATCAAAATACCGTAGATAATGAAAAGCATGCAGGTGTAAGGATCGCCACTATGCATCGTGTAAAAGGTCTAGAGTTTGATTATATGTATGTGGCGGGAGTTAATGATGGCGTGATGCCGTTAAATTATCTAGATTCTGATGATGTAACCGTTATTAGGGAACATGAGCAAAAAGAACGTTCTTTGCTTTATGTGGCTATTACACGGGCTAAACGATTTTGCGCTATTACTGGCTTTGGTAAGATTTCTAAGTTTATTGAGGGGATTTAGGGTAAATAAAGGTTTTTTTGGGGAGTTAAATGGCGAAAGTGTGCCTGAGCAGCAGGTTTTAATTACGCCGTGATTTAAGGGTAAAAAGGGCATGATAATGACGATGCCCTTTTTGCTAGTTTAATCAGCTTGTTGGCAAATAATTGGTAGAGAGGGTATATACTCCTCATGTCTTATAATTTAAATTGGTATCTCACGAACGATGACCTTGGTGATAGATTTAGGAATCATTAAATACTCAATACCTCCCGTTAGCACATATTGGTAATTAAATTGATTGCCTGTTATCGTATTACCCCCCGTAATTTGAAGTTCGCGATCATGAAATGTCCACTTTGAACTCTTTAGTACTTTAATAATGGGGTCTGTTATACCTAGTTGTGTCAGCCTAATTTCTGTTTGTCTAGTTGTATGCAAATAATTTTCTTCTCTCTGTTCCCGGCAAATAACGGTCACTTTATTTGGTTTTCCGACTTCATTAAGAAATTTTCTTACAAAATCCTGAAGCTTTTCCCTGCTGGTATCTCCAGCGGCACAATATGGATCTATAACAGTGAGTGACTCTATTCTTAAATTATCGCCTATAACGTTTTTAAAGATTTGTTTAAAATCTCGCGGTTCGTTAACATTAAAATCGAAAAATTGTATTGTATGAAAGAGTCTATCTAAAATTGTGTTAGGCTCAGCCGCAACGGTACTTTTTATTAGCTGTGTAAATTCAAGCCATTTTGAGTCAATAATGCCTTTATAAGAAACATCTGATAGCAATTTTGTCATGACAGAAGTTAATGCTGGCTCTGTTAATATAATTGGTGCTCCAGCACCGCCGCCGGCAAAAATTCTAGGTAAAGTTAAGTTGTTTATGTTTAGTTTATCTAAGTCTTTGTCTGGCAGCGTGTATAGTTTAAGTTTATTATTTGTTACCCAGGGCGCTAATTGTTTTAAGGTAAAAATAACCTTGGAAGATAAATTCTCTCTATTTAACCAGTGGGTTAGATTTTGTGAAACGACAATATTAATTTGTTTATCTAAAGCTAACCAAGTGTTTAATAATTTTATAACGTCTTCTGAAAATGAATCTGCAATTAAATTGGAGCCGTATATCCATAATTCTTTATGATTTTTAAAAATATCATCTAAAGCCAATAGACTGCTGTTTTCCCAAATATCTATATTGTCTAAAGAAGAAGTAGTGATTTCCAGGTCATTTAACCACGTTAATACTGATACTCTGTCGAAGTTATCCCACCATTTTTGATTAGAGTAATCGGCCAAACATTTACGACAACCCGAAGTGCAATCACAGGTTAATCTTGACTTTAATAAGGCTATTAATTGGGTTGTATTTTCACCTAATCGATAACTATACCCAGTACCGCCGGCCGCTGCATCATAAATAACTACTTCTAAATATTTCATACCACCGCCATGAAAACGATAAGTAGATCGTATTTCTCTGGCATCAATATCCAATAATTCAGCTGCTGCAAATCTGACCGCTTCAGACAGTGTTCTGGCAAAATTATTTGAGAATGATTGAAAAGGTAAACTTTTGTCTTTTGGTGCGGCGGGTAATGCGCGTAAAAATCTAAATACCCGAACATCGGTATGAAACTCGTGTGCAAGATCAAGATAGTTATGTGAGGGTGTTCCGTGGCAATCTTTGTCAGTCAGTGGATTTTTGTGCTGGAACCCTTTATTACCCTGATCAATAGTTTTTGTATAATTACACCATTTACAACGATGATAACCAAGTCCCATTGCACCACGATTTACAATGAACATTCGGCCAATATTCTTATTCTCTTCATTTGTTGCAGCCAATGTGTTAACTGTAGCAGGTAAAAATGTGCTTTTTAGGTAAGAACACCCCGTGTTTTCAAATTTGTCATCTGTTGGCACAACAATAAGTCTAGCTTCATCTGCGCTTCTAACACGGCGTCTAGAAGTGCTGGGATTTTTGCCCAATCTGCCTTGTAGTGAGGTTATAAATCCTTTCGGTTCTATATAGGGTCTTTTAATACGGTAATCATTTGATCCACAGTTTGAACAGGTAGATGATACATCCTCAAAGCGATCTGCATCATCAACTTGCAGACATTTAGAACAAGTAACATACCATCGCTCTGGCATAAACTGTTTTGGATAAAAAGCAATGCCTTCACTTGTCCATATCCTACCATTCGCCACTACTTCACTGCCTGGTGCGTATTCACTAATACCTAAACTGGCATTTCTACTTAGTTGTATATCTGCGCTGGTAAATTGGTTTTGTTGTTGCTCTTGTGTGACTTCTAAGGTTATTGAGTGAGTAGGAAAACTATAGGTTGGTATGAGTCCTTTTACAGAAAGTTGGCTTATTAAAAACTGCTCCATGTAATTTTGACGTAATTTTCTCCAGTGAGTTCTTCTTCTAGTTAATTTTTCAGCTAATTGGTTCTGATTTAATTCTTCAGCTTCATCAATCTGTGTTTTTAGTTCGTTGATATATTTTGTATAGTCAGAATATCGACCACCAACTTCTGCGGCGAATTCATATAGCGTATCAATAAAGTTATTTATTAAGGTTAAACCTTTTAAGCCTATAGCTTGATTATCATCAGGTAATCTTAGTATTAATGACTCAGCTTCTATGAGTGCTTTTTGGCCAGATTCTGATTCTAACCATGTTTGTATGTTTTCTCTAAAGCCATTTACCTGAGCTTCAGTAAAATCATCGCCAAATAAATCTTTTAAACGAGGCGCATTGATTGCTTGATTTGATATTTTGTCTTTAAAAAAATGAGATAACAATATAGATTGTTGATGTCTATAAAATAAATCGGGGTTGAAGAGGTGGACAAAAGGTGTAGTAGGTTCTTTGCCTAAGTAGTTTTTAAAGTCTCTAAATACAGCTTGATCAAAAGGTGTGTTTCTAGCGATGGTTACACAAAATGGTGCCGCTTGAGCTCTTCTTCCTGCTCGGCCTGTGCGTTGCTGATAATTTGCAATGCTAGGTGGTACATTCAAGTTTACAACAGCTTCTAAATCGCCCAAATCAACGCCCATTTCCATGGTGGTTGTACAGGACAAGACATTAATTTCTTTTTTAGCAAACTCCTCTTCAATTTTCTCCCTTAAATTATTACTGAGTGATGCAGTATGTTCACTGGCACGCACAACGCCACTTATCCCTGTCATATAGCTGGAAATATAGTGGTTGTCTTTATTAAGCTGGTCGAGTTCGGATTTAGACATTAATTCTGTAATACCGTTGCAACCGAATACAGTACATTTGTTAAGAACGCTACCATGATGTAATAGGCCGCAGCTTTTGCAAATATAAATATCGTTAAGGTTAGCTGAGCTTAATTTAATTAAGGTACCATCTAAGCCATAGCCTGGGTTTGCTTTTATCAATAATTGACTCTCAATAAGGGCAGCCCAAAAACTTCTTAAGAATTCATTTGCTAGGGCCATGGGAAACCCTAGTTGATTAACTAGAAAATGTGTCCGACGATTTCTTCGATTACCTGCGGTTAACCATTTATGAGTTATTTTATTATTAGCCGATTCAAGCTCAAAAGCTCTGTGATTGGCATAAAAGTCTCCCCAGATGTATTTATCCGTTAAATCAACAGAAAATAAATTGACTAAGACTTTTTCTCTGCGGATAGTATCAATCATTACATGGATTAAATTGCCTAAAGAATCCCCCACTTGATCTATAACAGGACCACCCAAATTACGGAGTTTATTTTCAACGAGTGCCAGTTTATTTTCATCGTATGAAACTTTTACTATTCCTAGCGCTTCTAAAGAGTTTCTTCTACCACTAGGGGTGCAAAATTCTGCACCTATCATGCCTAAAAGAATTCTTGTTACTTCATTAACTTGAGTGCGTATATTGCCATCAGCATCTAGTAAAGTTGGGTATCCTTGTTCTTTAATCCATAAAATAATAATTTCTTCTGCTAATCCTTGCATATTTATAGCATAGTCAGGGTGAGTTAACGCCTTATAGATAGATGTACGGAGTGTTATGTTGGCAGAGGTGTTTTGAAAATAGGGGGCAAAAAATGCGGCATCTTGGCGGTTATCAGAAAAGCTAAGTAAACTACGTCCCGAAAATGGCTTGGGTCTTGTTTTGTCGATTTCTTCAGCGGGTAGGGCGCTTAAAACCTTTTGTACAATAACGCTTCCTAGCGCTTCATTACCAGGAGTCATACGAGTAACTACTTCTGCATCTGCCCCTGCTGCTCTGCCACCACAAGCCGGACAAGTAGTGACATATGTGTACTTATCTACGTTATCTTGTATAAGATCAATAGGATAAAATTTAATCGAATTTGCTGTTTCTGCAGGCCCAAATGTGTAGTTTTCAAGATCTAAATTAATCCAATTTGGGATTTGTACTTGGCCGTCATCTTCATCATCTTCGTCTTTTATTGATCGGCCAGCGGGTTCACCTAACCAAAACACTTTTCGTTTCGTATCTCCTTCGGCATCTGGTCGAGTGTTATAAAGTTTATTACCGTTTTCAAAAGCTTCTACAAAAGGTTGACCGCATTTGCGGCACACTAATAACGGAAACCAGGTTTTAAGTGTGGTCGGATCTGTATAGTTTCGTGCTACTTTTATTTCCTCAAAACCAATATCATTTTTAGCTAATAAAACAGCAATTCCTTCGATACTATTTGTCGCTATATGGTATCGTGCGGGTAATAGGGGGAATTCATTTTCACCTGCTTTTGCTCGCATACCAACATGCACGATGGCACTTAATGCGTCATATAATTTGGTTTCATCATTTGATTCATTAAAGACTTTTTTAG
This sequence comes from uncultured Methylococcaceae bacterium, assembly GCA_903918335.1. Lineage (GTDB taxonomy): Bacteria > Pseudomonadota > Gammaproteobacteria > Methylococcales > Methylomonadaceae > Methylobacter_C. The sequence continues at coordinate 12,634 of CAIXDX010000122.1, forward strand.
ACACATCTTTAAAGTCTGACACGCCAGTCTCTTCTAATAATTGAGCTGTTTTTCTTAGCTCAGTGTTGTTAGCGAATTTTTTTTCTAAAAATACGGAAAGATTAGTTTCAGTGCTAGCTGCTTCGAGTCCTAAATTATTTAATTGATGGTCTAGCAGTAGTGAATTCCAATCCTCACATTCGTTAGTGTGGTGCAAATGTGACAATTGTTTATTTAATGAGCACCACTGGTCTATTGTTAGACTAAATTCTTGTGTTTTATTGCCGAGTTTTGCATTTAGTAGGCGTTTACCCCGCACTACTTCTGAGACTGTTTCGCCAAAAAGTTCACTAGCAAATTTTATTAGTTTGTTATCAGCATTAGTATCAGAAGATAAGCTCGCGCTTGTACCAAATACCTGTAAGGAGGTTTGGATGTTTAAACGATTTTTTAGCTTGCGAAGTAAAAAAGCAACTTCAGTTGCTTGTGCACCTGTATAGCTATGAATTTCATCTAACACAATGAATTTTAAACGACTATCGTTGAATAATGATGCGTTGCGGGGTAACAATAAGATATGTTCTAACATAGCGTAGTTAGTGACCAAAACCTTGGGTGGCGTTTTTAGCATCTCGTCACGGGTTAATAACCAATTGCTAGGAATCTGTTGCGGATTGCCTAACGCACTCATCAGTTTTTCTTTTTGTAGCAGATTACCTTCTTCATCTGCTCGGGTAGAATCTGCTTTAACGGCGCCTGTATAACGCCCAAAAGTGATTCCGTGAGATTTTAAATAACGCCCTAATAAAGGAGCTATCCTAAAAAACAATTGATCATTTGCTAAAGCATTCATTGGATATATCAATAAAGCTCTGACCCCCGGTTGATCAGGTTCTGGATCGTTTAATAAAGCATTTATTATTGGATATAAAAATGTTTCTGTTTTACCTGAACCCGTTCCCGTTGCGACAACAAGGCTTTTATTTTCTTGGCAGGCTTTGATTAATGAGTTTTCTTGATGTGAATGTAATTTTCTATCTGGGTAAGGAAGTTTAGAAAAATCATCATGTAGAAATCCACCCTTGCAGTTTATTAGTTCATTTAAGCTATGGCCTTTTTCAAAATCATGCAGCGCTTCAAGATAGGGCCCATCTACTAAGTTCTGATTTTCTGTGTCTGCTAATAGGGCTTTGAATTTTTCACGTAGCTCTGGATAGTTTCTGTTAATGGGTAACGTGGTCGATATATATCGTTGTAGAGTGGCTCGCAGTTCGTCTACCAATTTTAGAGGGTTTGTATCCATTTGTATTTCCGTGTATGTAATCTATAAAAGTTAGATAAGCGTCAATTCCCAAAATAATAAGTAAAACCCGAGCAAATCTACACCTATTGTAAATGTATAAGTCAAAATGTCTTTTGGGGGGATATGATTAACATTAGCGTTTCTGATTATTTCCTCAAAATAATTATTTTCATGATCAAGGGCATCTAGTCGGCTAGCTAAAGCTAATATTGAAATTAAACGCTCTAGATTATTTATATTTTCGAACTTTTGTAAATCGGCATCTTGATTAGGGTTAAGTGGTTTTAAGATAACACTTGTCATATCAGCGGGAATAGAATTAAAGATTTCTTTAAATAATACGGGCCTATTAAGTTCGCGCGATAAATTAAGTGATAACCCGAGCATATTATTGATGATGTTGGGTTTTATACTGTCATCGTAACATTGCACTAATCTTTGTTGAGCGTAAGCATAATGATTGGGTGTTAAAAATTCAGATATCTGTGTTGGCTTAGTTGGGTGGTTAATAGTTAATATGGTGTCTATAAAATAATCAATGTAGTTTTTTTTGTTGGTGCCATTTCGATTTATATCTTGTATCTTAAGATCAGTAATGTCGTCACCGTATTTGAGGCAACCAAGAAACAGATTATTTTGCGCATCAATAGATGAATAGTTATCGAATGGTTTTGCAAGTAACACTGTTCTTTTAGCAAGAACAGAGGGTGATATCCAAGTTGTTTTGTCTGTTTTATAATTTAATAGGCTTAATAATTGACAATAATCTTTAGGTGTATCAGCATTTATATCTTGAATCCATAAACTCCATGCTCTTTCCATCCACGATAAATATGTCCATGACAGTTGTGAGTATTGCTGAGTTAATTTTTTCGTAATTCGACCTAATAGTTCAAATGTGTATCCGGGTGTATATTGAGAAATATCATATTTGATACCATTGTGTATCATGAATGCTAAAGCAATTAAATGACCATCAATGTCAGTCATTGTTGATCCGCCATTAGTCGTGTTTACTGTTTCAAAATTAATAAACCAAAGCCCATCTTCCCAATCTGAAAAATCTAGCAATAATGAATGATTCCATTTATCAAGGGCTTCTTTTTGTGCGCTGAAAAATACTTTATCAGGTCGATTGTGCGGGTTTTGCCCCACAGTCGTTTTAATAATTTTATCAGTGTATAACTCGTGAAAATTAATGCTTAGTTCGTCAAGTGGGCTTGTGTAAAAAATGTTTATTTGTAATAGGTTTTCCCTAAAGTTGGCTGTAAATTTGGTAATGGATGGCGGTACTATTTTAATTAAATCAAGTGAAATATTAGTATCTGTTGTTAGTGTGAGAGTATTATTCCCTTCAATCGAGGCAAGTAAGCTAGGTAATGATAAATTATAGTAACCTTTATTACTTGAGGTAATGTGCTTTGTAAAGCTACCTAGCTTGAGTGTGCCATTAATGCTTGTAGATATATTAAGGGCTCTATTAGAGCCATGGGTAACAGCGACAATACTGTTGAGTGCTAATGTTTCTTGCAGTTTTATATTATTTACTATGTCAATTAATTCTAAATATACCCCGGGTGTTTTCCAGGTGAAACTCAATTTTTTATCAAGCGGCAGATCAAATATTAATGAAAAAATAGAGTCATTGTCTGATTGATAGGTCAGTTTATTTTGATTTAAATTGATGTTCCTTGATAGTGCTTGGTTAAGATTTGTCGGTGGATTGCTAAAACTAAAAACCAGTTTTTTATCAACAGTATTTAAGCCGTTCCAAAGCCAAATAAAACTGCGAGCGGCTTCTTTTGTGGTGTTTGTTCTAATAAGCACAGCCGACAATTTCGTTACGCCCAGCTTCCAATTATGCTGATTTAAGATGTTAGGTAAATCAATAAGATAAATTTGCTCGTTATCACCATTAATATCTAAATGAATAATGGTGCCTAATGATGAGGTTAATTTTAAAGTATAGTTTTCTTGGTCGCTTAAATTAACGATTAATTGTAAATCTTTGGAAGCGAATATTTCATTACCTTCAATAGATTTGAAATTATTACCATTCCACATGATGGTTGATCCACTATAGCTTTTAACAATTAATTTTATGTAGCCGTTGTCTAAGTATTCAGTCGCACCAGGTTCTAAATTTAAATCACATCTAAAAAAAGCTGGTTGTTGCGATAGTTGTGTGCAACTATTATTAGTAATGTTACATCTTGAAATTACAATGTAATTATCCGGATCTAATTGAATCTCGCCATCTGCTAAGGTACCTGAATATACAAAATCACCTTCATTTGAAAAAATCATTAGACGATTACTGCTGCTATCGGCCCATAAGCTAAACTCATAACTAAGATTAAGGTTTAGATCCGTCACTTTGACAGAATTGATTATTGAATCCCAAGATAAGGGGAAAAAATCTTCACTTGATGTATTAATAGGTTGTGAAGTTGTTGAATCGGTAAATATTTCAACGTTCCATTTTTGTTCATTAGATGAAGACGCATGCTCTATCCCTATAGCATTGTTTTCAAATTTTAGTATCGGTTTTTGTATTCTAAATAGATGTTTTGATGGTGGAGTTGTACCGGTTTTTTTTATGTTATGAATCCCTTGATACATAACTTTTTCCCAAGTAATTACTGGTATATCATCAGAGTTGTAGAGTTTTGTAAAAGTTTTAAGATAAAAACCTTCTTTATCTGCCAATAATGCGCGTAGTGCAGTTTGGGGGAAGCTTGAGTCAAGCTGACTGATTAATATAGATTGCCAATTTAAAAACTCCACATTATTGTGTGTATTTGGTAGACCTATTTTATTCGTAAGGCTTACCATATTAATTGTAACATCATCTAAAAAAGCATCGGGAATGCCTGCTTGCAATAAATATTCATCACTCATAAATAAATGTCCAGAAGTTCTTAATGAAACGTCTAGAGACAATTTTTGACAAGTTTTTCTGTAGGCAGACCACAGTTTCTCACGCATATTTGCCGGTACATCATCACTAGGATTAAGTAGTAGGGCTTCTGCTATAACAGGATAGATTTCTAAGGTGCCTCCATTTTCGCCAGTTCCTTTTGCAATGGCTCTGGATAAATAGGCTGAAATAATAGCCGGATATATCCTGAGTAATGTTAAAAAACCATCTGCAGTTGGATTTTTGACTATTTCAGATTTGATAGAGCTTTTTAACTTATCATTGAAGTAACTTCCATAAATACTTAAAAAAGGATAAGTTTTTTGGTTTATAAGATGGAATAAAATATCTTCGTTTGGTAAAGATAAATCGTTAATATTTGATATGCTACTATCGGTAATTGTGCCGATATTATTATCAATATCGGTCCCAGTACCAGTGTCGGCATCATTATCTGAACCACTATCAGTATCAGTGTCGGTATCAGTGTCCGTGTCGGTATTTAGTTGATATGTTTGTTTACTAGGGTCTAATAATGAAGATTCGATCAATGATCTGTCAATATTTGAATCTTTCCAAAAGCTGTTAACACTCAGCTCAACTAATTTTTTTATTTGGGTTTCATTTAGGTCGTTGCAGAATAATTCTCTAAAGTCATTTAGTGGTATGTTTGAAGTAGTATTTGGTTTTTGTATTGAAATAACAAGAAGTGTTAATCCTGCCGCCCAAGCTACAAGATCTTTGTCGTCAACTTCTGAATTATTAATGGGGTAATTGTTATAAAAGAGTAGGCTGTTTTTTAAACTTTCAATTTCAATATTGTCTAATTTTAAGTTATCTAGGGAGTTATCATAATCTTCAGTTTTAGCTATTATTTCAGTTAATAATACTTTGGGTGATTTAATTACGTCACCGCTTTCTGCAAATAAAGATAATAAGTAATTTGGCTTGCCATTTTTAGTTAAAACAGGTCTACACCAATATTTTTTTAAACCTAAAGTGAGAATATCTTCTCTTTCTTGGGTATTAAATCTACTGCCAATTAAGGTTTCAAAATCACGCCATTGCCATAATTGGAAATCACGGCGAATCGTATGTGTAACAAAAAGACAATACAGAGCTGCCCAAGATTTTTGCTTGTAGGCATCATTTTTTACCTGATTATATGGATGAAATTGTAGGCAGTTTTTCAAGTCAAAATACTGCTTGTTGTCAATTTGATAGGAATATAAGGGCGGTGTTTTACCCTTGGTGATGTTGGAACACAATATAATTTCATTTAATAGTGTTTGGGGCATTTTTATAGTTATTTCTTTAATGCCGAAGATTAAATTTTCTAAATAACTGTCGTCGTACGTTTCTGGTATTTTTGGTAAACCCAGATAATCTAATCCTTCATTGATAAGTGTAAATCTAGTTTTAGAAGGAAAATTAAAACCAAGTGAGTCATTAATTGTGGACCATGACCAATTAAAGCTATGTTCCCTTCGATACAATTCTATAATAACCAGACAAAAACCAGCTGCCCAAGCATCTCTATCAGTTATTTTGTTACTTGCGCTATGCTCAATATAAGTCGTTAGGCTCTCTTTTAGTTGAGAATATTCATAATCATTTAAGTTAAATAAGTGTAAAGATAAAATAGGATTGGGTGCTTCATTAATAGCTATTTCAATATCTCGGTTTTCAAAAATTTCCTCTAAAACACTTCTTGGAATACCAATATCCATGATTAATTTTCTCTTAGTTTATTATGAATAAATAATCTATTTCTTTATTAGAAAAGAGTTTGTTTGCTATTTGATTACTTGTTGCAAATTGCAACAAGTAATAGCTACGTTAAAAATAATTGCAATATTACTAGATTCTAGCATTAATTTAATTCATTAGAATATAAATTAATGAATTTCTATGAGAGTTTTCTAGACTAATCATTTGAAAAACAATAGTATTACACTTATCTATTTATCAGAATGATTTTGAGTTTGGAAAATTTACATGGGTTATAGAATTGACAGTTATACACTGGCTGAACTAAGTAAAATCAGTATGCCTGAGGTTGTTGTCCCTTCCTTATTTTGGGTAGTGCCTGTTGGTGATTGGCGCTATGATGATTTATATGATTTATGGCAATTATTCACTGAGAAAAAAGGTGTTTGTAAGGATTTAGGTTTAATTTTAATAAAAGGTGATTTAGGTAGAAAAACAGGTAGTGACCTAGATTTATTAGGTGGGGCGAATCTACAACATCTTTTGCCTAAAGGAGTTAATCTTCCGCGTAGTAGTTTTGGGACGAAACATTTATTATTTTTATCAGGTGGTTATCCACAACCTGGTTGGGGGATGTTGGTTCGTGATATTGAGATGTCAAATCCTTCTTTTTTTATTGAAGATATAGTGAGTAACATACTACGATTGATGAAATTTGAAAATGAATTGGATGAAATTAAAAATGCTGTAGATGCTTACCATGCAAAAAATTTAATAGAAAAGAAGATTAAGGATAAGTATTGGTTTTTATCTGATATTTCTAATCTAAACGAAAAGAAACTTAAGATTGAAGCATTATTTGAAAGCATTCATCTTTCTAATCTTCTATCTATTCTTGATAATAAGGATGAAGTATTTACTCAGTCTGAGTTGAAAGAGTTAGGTCAATATAGATTTGCTTATGAGTATTACAAACTAGATGCGCATCAAAAAACTAAGTTTCTTGATGTTTCTAGTAGATTGAATCAAGAATGCAATCGAGAACGGCATCAAATTATTTTCGATGCGGCTGATAAAGAGGGCTTAAAATTAATCTTAAAATTGTGGAGAAATTTAAAAAATAATAGACCCGTCCCATTGAAATTGTTTGAAGAAGAATCAATTAAATATTTTGATGATCAAAATCAATTCTTCAAAAATTATGTGCATAAGATATACGAAGAAATAAATGCTAGCATAGCATTTAAATGTAAAATTCATGAAAATCAACAGAGTAGACTGAAGATAGACCTTCTTAAAGCAGAGGATTGTTATAAACTTGCATATATTAAGGCCACTGAAGCCCAATGGGAGTTGGGGCCTAAATTTTTAGTGGCACTAGAACAAATCTGTTTGCAAAAAAGTATTAAGACTACATCAATTACTTGGGATCAACCCAGGATGATTGGTTGGAAGTTATGGGTTTCTGGTGTTAATTTTTCTTTAGAAGATATTCATGAAACCGCCGCGAGTTTGAGTGGTAATCAATCGCTTGAAATGAATATGGCGGGGGATGGTGCTATGAATGTATCGGGCAGTTATTTTACAGATTATGTGCATTTTTTGGCTTGCCAAGATATCAATAAAAGCTCAAGAGCAGTGACTTGTGAGTTTGTTAATCAATTAACTCGACTTAGCGATAGACGGAATTTATTTAGGTTTTATTCAAAAGATGAATATCCAGCTACCTTGTCTCCAGAACTTATTATAGATCAATTGATTACTGTTCTGGGTTGGCCTAATGATAATGCCCAACTGGTTCCGTCGCTAGCAAGTTGTGTTAATACAGTGGGGAAGGCTGTTTTAAGTGGGAATGATATTAGAATTATTTTGGAAAGTTACTGTCGAGATTTTCTTGATGTGCTTACAAGTCAGAGAAATTATTCAGTTGATAATCTTTTAGAATTAGTTAGAAATCATAGGCCTGATTATAGATATAATGATGGTTCATGGGATAGACATGTTTCAAAGTTGTCATTTGGATCAGCAATTATTTGTATAGAGGCTCTCTGTATCCAGCAGTTTAAGCGTCAGCAGCAAACAATAACCGCTCTGGTAAGTAGCATAAAAATATTAGGTTTTATGGCTAATGCCCGTTCTCATTTTTCAGAAACTAATAGTCAAAATGAATGGAATCCAGATCATGTAGGTAAATTAATTAAAGAAATTTTGGGGTTAACGCATGAGCTTATTTCCGAAATGCCTTGGCACTTTACAGAAACGCAGTCAAATGGAACTCACCCAAAAGTTTTAACAGGTAATGCTTGGAGTCATAGCCATCCAAATCCTAGATTAATTCGTGTGTTGCTCTGGAGAGGTACAGAGAGAGTTTATCCTAATCAACTAATTTGGAATCCTAGACGTACAAACCCTGTTATGACGGATCCAACTATTATTAAAAGACCTCGTTAAACTCATCTTAAAGTAGCCAACAAATTTGTTGCTTAGGTTTTTGTTGATTACTTCAGATTTAATATGAAAGTTTTGAGTGAAACAGGCTTTTAATTAATTTGATGTATTAAGGATTTAATATTATGGAACCATACGAGTATCCTCGTAGAATTTTGCTGGCCGTTAGTGGTATGTCACCCCAAATCGTGACTGAAACTTTGTATGGTTTAGCAGTAAACCAAGAAAATTCATTTATCCCTACTGAGGTTCATTTAATTACAACAAAGACGGGGGCAAAAGAAATCCAATTACAATTATTGCATCCAGCAACTGGCCAATTTAATCGTTTATGTGAAGATTACAATTTGCCTGATATTTATTTTCAAGAAAATTGTATCCATATCATTCAAGATTGTGATGGTGTAAAACTTGAGGATATTAAAACACCTGAGCAAAATAAAGCCGCTGCAGACTTTATTACGGCTATCGTAAGTCGATTAACGGCGGACGAAAATGCGGCGATACATGTTTCAATTGCGGGTGGCAGAAAAACGATGGGGTATTATTTGGGGTATGCGCTTAGTTTATATGGTCGATCACAAGATAGACTTTCTCACGTGTTGGTGACAGACACTTATGAGAGTTTGAGAGATTTCTTTTATCCTACGCCAGATAGTCGAGTTATTGAAGATAGAAGTGGTCGATCTTTGGATTCCCAAGATGCAGAGGTTTTATTAGCAGAAATTCCTTTTGTAAGGATGCGTGGTGGCATTCCAAAACATTTATTAGACGGTAATATTGGTTTTAATGAAAGTATAAAATTTGCTCGGCATATTGAAACAGAGCCCGTTTTGCAAATATATACAAATAAAGCATTTATGCAGGTAGCCGACATCAAAATTACCTTGAGTGATGTTAATTATGTTTTTTATCGCTGGTTATTAAGTCGGTCACTTGATGGTGAACCGGTTAAACGCATGATTGACGATAATATGGTTTATTCCGAAGAATATATGCGGTTTTATAGTCTGCATATTAATGAGCTTAAAGACAATGATCGTACGCGTGAGACTTTAAGATTGGGTATGTCTAATCAGTGGATGTCTGAGCGGATCAGTGCAGTAAAAAAAGGCTTTGAAAAAGCATTGGGCCCTCAGGGGGCAAAGCCTTTTTTGGTACAAAGTACTGGGCGAAACAATAATCGGTTTTATAGTATCGCTCTGACAGAGCAACAAATTCAAGAGTTTTGATAAGTATTGTTTAGTTGACATCGTTCCTGGATAAAATGGCTAAGACAACAAATTTGTCAGATCTTACAACTTTATAAAGTTTTGTTTAAATAAGCATCAGCTAGTTAGTTTAATTAGATTTTTTAAAGAAACTTTTGGAGATTATGTCATGTCAGATCAAACAATCCGCCTATTCCATATTATTCAAGTTTTACCGCGTTATCCTCAGATGACGATGACTGTTAAAGTATTACAACGCAAGCTTCTTGTTCAAGGTTATGAAGTGAGTGAGCGTACTTTGCAACGTGATTTAAATGCTATTGAGAGTCTTTTTAGAGGAGTTTCATGTAGTAAGCAACCTGATCGTAGTGTTTATTGGTTCTGGACAGAAGATATGCCTGTACAATTTTCTAAATTGGCACTTAAAAAAGAATGGGGTGGCAAATTAATCCAATCTAGATCAAAAAGAGTTAAATCTTCGAATGAAAGTTTCTATTTTAGTGCCGCTTAATTAATATCATTTTATATGTCCTATCGTTTTTTAATACATTCAGATACCTATCAAAAAATACATGATTATCGTTCTAAAATATTAGCCGACGGAATTGAGGTTGCCGGCGAAATTTTCCAGAAACAATTACTGGGTTTGGATATCAGTCGTTTAAGTAATGCTGAGTTTTTAGAATGCTTAATGGTGACTAAAAAAACCAAGATGTATACTAAAATGTACTATTTAAGAGAAGGTTGGAACAAGACTGAGTTATCAATTTTAGGAGATGTTGGCCTCGCTGTACCTGTTGATGTTTTTAATAATGGAAATAATGATTTTTATCGACAAGATCATTTACCCCCTATAAAGGGAACATTACTTTTTATTCCAAGCGCCAGCAGAAGTGATGGTGCTGAATATGTTTTAGATGCCCAAATTAATATTTGGGCATATCAAGAACTTTATGAGCGCCGATTGTTACCATTGTTGCTATATGCAAATCAAGAAGCTCATCTGCAAGGTAAAAGAGCATTTATTACTTTGCCTGCCTTAGGAAGCGAGCAGTTTGTTGATAGAAATCTAGGCTCAATAGCATCGCATTTTAAAGACGCTTTAATTGCCTTACTTAAAAAACATGCACATACCTTGCCCCATATTGCCGCTGTATATTACGATCCGTATGAAGAATGTCAAAACGAAAGATATAAATTTAATAATGTATTGCTCTTAGTAAGACCTTTAATGCAAGGAAATCGTCATAAGCCTCAACTCTGTTCGCCAAGGTATTATGAAGAGGCTGATGAGCATAATTGGGATGTTTTTTATGATTGTGTGTTATTTAGTATTATGGACTGGGATCGTCTGACTTGGCCTAGCCATGATTCTTATGGTGATAGAAATATTAAATTAGCTTCAACAAATGCTATGTCTGTTATTACGGGTATTGATGGTCAGTATAATTCTAAATATCGAATCTATAAGCCTCATTCAGATTATCGTGATTGGGAAGAGGTGGTTAGAACAAATAATATTAGTCTTAATGTACAAGAAAATTTACAAGTTCTCCCTCCTTTAGAGTTGGTCAGCAAGGGAGAGGCAATAAATAATAAAAAAAAATTGTCGTATCAATTATTGAGGCGTGGATTATTAATTGAAAACACTTCATTGGGTATCACGTTATCCGATAATGCCTTGTTAAGATCAAGAAAACCTTATGGTTCCACGGATATAGAGTTCTTAAAAAGAATACTTGAAATTTTGATCATCCCATATAAAAGTATCATTGATGATCTTGGTTACAATAATATTCTTATCCAAGATCAACAGTTGTCAGACGGACAAATTAAAAGGTTATTCCCGGAGATTAATGTATTTGAAGAAGCCGGATACAATCCAAACGAAGGTAGTTATTCAATGTTTGCTAATAGTTATACTCCAAAAATTTCTATTAGTGACTTAGAGCCTTATGTTGCTTTATTAGTAAAAGGGTTGTCTGCTGCAGGTTGTCGCACGTGGTGTTCTTGTGCCGGGCATATTAATACCAATATAACTAGCTGCTGGGTATCTGGTACTTTAAATATACTATGGACTAAGTTTCTTTTAGGTGAGGCATCTAAAGCGGGTATAAAAAATCTAAAATTAGAGGGGGATAGGTTATCTTTATTGGATGTATATGATATCAATAGCCAAGAAGACTTATCTAAAGCTAGAGAAAATGCGATTCAACTTGGATTATTTCTTTATGAGAATCGCATTAGGTTTAGAGCTATAAAAAAACAATTTACGGAGTTTATTAGATTAAAACGCCGCACATCTTCATATTTTGGTGATAGAAATATTGACGAGTTGGCAGTGTTTTTTGAAGTTGATTAATTAGACATACACGCATGGTCTACTTTTTTGTATAGGGCCTCAAATATGGGATCATTCTCAATGGATATCCATTCAAGTTGATCAGGAGGCGTCACGTAAAAATAAATCTCGGTGCCTCTTTTTGCTTGGGTGTCTGCGTAATATTCTTTATCTGGCGCTACTATTAATTTTTTCTTACAGTCAATCATGATGGTTTCATTTTTAGATTTATAACTGATCTCTTTTTTATCTTTTGTGATTAACGGAGTAGGGTATCGATAAATCGAAATCATGCTTGTATAAAGTATGTCGTCATGCGGTTCATTATCAGATTTGTCTAGATAATAGTGCACACTAGTTTCGGTCTGTATAACTTTTACCCATTCAGATTTGGCTGAACAGGCAGTGGCTGTAATAGCGAGTAATGTTATTGCTAATTTAGTGACTATTTTTTTGATAGTGTTGGTGGTCATAATAAGCCTAAATTTTTTTGATAAGGTCACTTCTACTTTGATAGAGGTGTGTAAAGGCTATTATCCAGATTGAAACGACAAGTCATGTCGAGTATGTTTTTATTTTTTAACGACTTATTTTGTCGTTTTAGTTTGTCAAAATTTCCTTTATATAACGCTCACGACTGTTTAAATGTTGAGTTTTGAAAGGGAGATATTTTTGAAAATTAGTTTGTTATTAGCTTTGTTGTTTCCGATTATTTTATATGCCAGACCCGATAATCCTTATGAAAAATTTTCTGCAAGGGCTAATTTAAGTAAAAACGTTATCGTGACTTGGGAATATGCTGATGATGTTGATAAAGCCTGCGCTGAATTGAATAAGAAGTACAATGTAAACCCTTATAAAGTAAAGGTATTGGCGTGTTCTATGAGAACGGCGCATTTTTTAACTTATGACGTCTGTCATATTGTGACTTCCACCTTTACTACTATGGGGATATTAGGCCATGAGATTAGACATTGTTTTCAAAATACATGGCCTGGGCATCCCAAATATTAGCTTTATTTAAACGGACAACTACTATAAAGTTCTGCACGGCATGATGAGGTAGACTTATCATGCCGTGCAGTAACTAAGCAGAGTAATTAGTCAGGACAGCTATTGCAACTATAATAAGCTTCGTCTTCATGGGTGGTGAATTGATCGTTTTCATCAATGTAACCCCATTCATTGTTTAACTTCACTTTAACTGCGCCGTCATCCCACCATTCCACTTCGTCAAACTCTGGGGCACTAAAGTGTCCGTCGGATGTAATAACCCCTGTTTTGCCATCTTTCTCATAGATTGCGACATCGTTAACAAATAAGAATCCATTATTTCTAGAAACTGAATCACACTCCGGTGGAATTAAATATTCCCCGCTGGGTAATTTAATCACGCCCCATTTATTGTTAATATAAACATGCGTTAATGAATTAGGTATGCCAATATAATCAAAGTTTGGCTCGATGATCCAGGTACCTACTCCATCCGCTTTAACAACGCCATATTTTCCGTTTACTGCAGCGGTAACCAATTTGCCTTTGTTATAATCTATGAAAGTAAATACATGAATATCTTCAAAAATGGGGGGTAATATCACTTCACCCAGTGCTGTTTTTAAGCCGTGTTTATCATCAACTGTAAAGATTTCTGCACTCCAATCTATAGAGTTCATAAATTCTAAATACTCATCGCTTGACCATTTCTCATAAGCTTCGTTATAGGCATCACGTTTTGCATAATCAGCTAGTGTTGGTTTGGGTAATGTTTTGTTTTCCATTGGTTTACCTAATATAAAAGTTAATGGGTGTAGTAATACTAGCGGTGATTATAAATAAGCAAAACGTCAAAACATGTCGTTAATCAGGGGCTGATATTAATTTATTAAGAAATAAGACTTTTAAATATTAATTGCGTTAAAATCAATTTAGAAAATGTAGTATTAGTTGTACAAACTATTTTCTCCTACTTATTGGCGTGAAAATTAAAAGGAAATGGTATGA
>CAIXDX010000123.1 GCA_903918335.1 uncultured Methylococcaceae bacterium
TATCGCGCCCGGTATGCGCATTGAATTAAGAAACGAAGAATGGTTGGTGCGTCGGGTTGATGCGACCCAAAGTGGTGGACAGCAATTAACCTGTATTGGTTTAAGCGAGTTAGTCCGGGATAAAGAAGCCTTGTTTTTAACCGAACTGGATAATAACAAAGCGTTTGGTACCCGCATTAATGTCTTAAAACCAGAAGACACCGAATTTGTAGCCGATACTTCAGACAGTTTTATAGACAGTCGTTTATATATCGAAGCCCTGTTAAGAGAAACGCCACCAACCGATCATAAACTCTATTTAGGCCATCGAGCCGCGATGGATGTCGTGCCTTATCAATTACAACCCACCTTACAAGCCTTTAACCAACCCAGACAACGGATATTAATTGCCGATGCCGTGGGTTTAGGTAAGACCTTAGAAGCCGGTATTCTGGTGTCAGAATTAATGCGTCGCGGTAAAGGTAAGCGTATTTTAGTGGTCGCGGTTAAGTCTATGCTCACTCAGTTTCAAAAAGAATTCTGGAACCGCTTCACCATCCCGTTAACCCGCTTAGACTCGGTCGGCATTCAACGGGTCAGACAACAGATACCGTCTAATCACAATCCGTTTTTGTATTTTGATAAAGCCATAGTATCGATGGATACCTTAAAACAAGGCGTCGAATACCGCAATTACTTAGAAAAAGCCCATTGGGATATTATCGTCATCGACGAAGCGCATAACGTGGCAGAGCGTTCCGGTAGTAGTCAACGCGCGCGTTTAGCTCGTTTATTATCGACGCGTTCCGATACCTTAATTATGTTATCCGCTACGCCACATGATGGTCGGGCAAAAAGCTTTGCCAGTTTGTTAAACATGTTAGATGCGACTGCCATTGCTGATCCAGAACATTACAGTGCTAAAGATTATGCCGATAAAGGCTTAGTGATACGCCGCTTTAAGAAAGACATCATCGATCAAGTTAAAACGGAATTTAAAGAACGCACGACCGAAGAAATTAAATCAAAGGCGACAGCCATAGAGCAGACCGCGTTTGATTACTTAATGGCACTGCAATTTACCACCCTTGATCAAGTGCGCTCTGCGGGCATGTTGTTTAAAACGACCTTGATTAAAGCCTTGTTTTCGAGTCCCGCCGCCTGTCAGAAAAGTATTGAAAATCGCCTAAAGACCTTAGAACAAAAAACAGAGCCTGCGTATCAGGATGATAGAGATCAACTCAACACCTTGCATCAACTCTTAGCCAAAATTGATCTTAACCAGTTTTCTAAATATCAAAAGTTACTGAAAACCCTGACTGATAATAGTGAAGGCAACGCTTGGAAACCTAAAGAGACTAAAGACCGTTTAGTTATTTTTACTGAGCGCATTGAGACATTACACTTTCTCAAAGACAATTTAATCCGCGATTTAAAGCTTAAAGACAATCAAGTTGAAGTCTTGTATGGCACCTTATCGGATATTGAACAACAAAAGATCGTCGAAGATTTTGGTCAAGAAAATAAACCGGTACGCTTATTAATTTGTTCTGATGTGGCGTCAGAAGGTATCAATTTGCATTATTTAAGTCATCGTATGGTGCATTTTGATATTCCTTGGTCTTTAATGATCTTTCAACAACGTAATGGCCGTATAGATCGTTACGGACAAGAACAAGCGCCACATATCATTTATCTAATGACCGATTGTGATAGCGAACAAGTTAGAGGTGACAACCGTATTTTAGAAGTGCTCATTGAAAAAGACGAGCAAGCCACTAAGAATATTGGTGATCCTTCTGTATTTATGGGTAAGTATGACAGTAATGAAGAAGAGTTAATGACCGCAAGAGCGATTGAAGCCGGTGGCGATGCCAGCGCGTTTAATCAACAACTAGAGACCAACGTAAAAGACTTTGATCTATTCGCAGAAGACTGGTTTGCCACCGACACCCCAACTGCGCCTGATCCATTAAAAGAAACCGCAAGCTTACCGAGTTTATTTGAGTCAGATTATGCCTATCTTGCCAAAGGCTTACAGCGCTTATTAGAAAATGACACGCGTGATCGGGTCACTCAATTAGAATGCAATCCCCAAACTCAACGCATAGCATTTACAGCGCCCGAGAGCCTAGAGCAACGCTTTAAATCCTTAAGTAAAGAAATCTGGCCCGCTGATAAACACTTTATCTTATCGGCACAAAAATCAGCGATAGATGCGGCGATTAAAGAAAGTCGGCAATCGGAGCAAAGTTGGCCTTTAGTGCATTACCTCTGGGAACAGCACCCTGTGTTTCAATGGCTGAATAATAAAATGGCCAGCCGTTTAAAACGTCAACAAGCGCCAGTGGTAGTGGCGGGTTCGCGTTTAGAACCCGGTGAAGTGATTTATATCACCTACAGTTTAATCGCCAATCAAAAAGGTCAACCGGTGATACAACATTGGTTAGGCATTCGGTTTAGCAACGGCAAATTTGTAGGTATAGAAGCATTAGAGGCGCTACTTAAACGCACAGGATTAAACCAAGGTCTACCTAATTCGGGTCAAGAACCCACGCAATTAGCCCAACTCAAACAGCACTTACCTGAAGTGGTCAAGCAAACACAACAGCAAATGACCGCCTATCGTAAAGCCTTTGAAACAGAAAACCGGCCTAAGTTGAATGATCAGTTAGCAAAACTAGAAGCTTTAGAAAAGAAGCAAGTTAAACAAATGGATGTGTTTCATGAAAATAGTATGCAGATAGCCGCGATTAAAGATAAACGCCACAAAGATGAAACCGAAGCCATTCGCAGCCGCTTTGAAGAATACAGACACTGGATACAAGAAACCATGAACACCGAAGATCAACCGTATATCCAGATTATCGCCGCGCTAGTATACGCATAATGGATAAACCCAATAACACTGAAGGACTAACATTTAATGGCTCTTGATTTAACTGGCATAAACAACGAAAACGAATTTTATAGTCATCACTATTTGTCAGCGATATTTGAAGGTGATCTTAAAGACACGTTTACGCAATGGCAAA
>CAIXDX010000124.1 GCA_903918335.1 uncultured Methylococcaceae bacterium
CGCTAGAGTTAGCGCTTGCACTTGAGTTAATGGTATTGCTTTCTATTGATGTCATAACTTTCCTAAACAGTAAATATTGAGGAAGTTTGGCATGATAAGAATGAACAATAAATGACGTCGAGATTTAAGCGCTTACCTTAGATGCAAACATTTTTATTTATTCTCTTGAAGGTATTGAGCCATGGGCAACCGTCTTAGAGGATGTTTTCTTAGGATTAACAAATCAAGAATTTTCTGCTGTTTCCAGTAGTTTAAGTTTATCTGAATGTTTGGTATTACCGTTTAAACAAAATAAAAATGATTTAGTGCGAGTTTACCGCGAAGCGTTATCATCAAATCAATATCTAACTATCGCACCTATTAATGACAAAATATTAATATCTGCTGCGAATGTCCGCGCTCAATCAGGATTAAAACTTCCAGATGCTATTCATGCCGCTACTGCTTTAAGCTATCAATGTACTGCAATGCTCACTAATGATGCTGGTTTTAATCGAGTCTCAGATATTGAACTGTTTTTATTATTAGACTGGATCGCTCTTAAGTGAAAACACCTTTGCCGTAGTTGTATCAACTAAAAAAAATCTATTCAATGAATCCAAGTGTATTAGCACAGCAATTACAGCAAGCAGTAAAAGATTATTTACGCTTAAGTTTTGAAACCACAACGCCCTTTTTTGAGGGCCTGTTAGAAAGGTTTTTAAATACCGACGGCGCTTTGGCTAAAGGGCCTTATCTATCCATTAAGTTACCGTTTGAAAAAGGTCAGGGTAATGCTGACTTTTTTCCAGCGGTGCCGATGGCTTTTTCTCCTCATAAGCATCAAGAGATTGCCTTTCAGCGTATTGGAGTCGATTTTAAATCAACCTTAGTGGCAACGGGTACGGGTTCTGGTAAGACTGAATGTTTTCAGGTGCCTATTTTAGATTACTGCTATCAACATCGCGGTCAAAAAGGCATTAAAGCGATTCTGATTTATCCTATGAATGCTTTAGCCGCTGATCAGGCGCAACGCTTAGCTAAAGCCATTGCCGACAATCCCAATCTTAAAAACACGGTAACCGCCGGTATTTAT
The DNA here is from genome assembly GCA_903918335.1 of uncultured Methylococcaceae bacterium. Taxonomy (GTDB): domain Bacteria; phylum Pseudomonadota; class Gammaproteobacteria; order Methylococcales; family Methylomonadaceae; genus Methylobacter_C. The sequence goes on from CAIXDX010000124.1 coordinate 1,076, forward strand.
GTCGGTGATAAAGAACAACATGCCACCACCAATATGGCGCGTGAGCATTTAATTTCTGATAAAGAAACCCTGCGTAATAATCCCCCTGATATTTTATTAACCAACTATAAAATGTTGGACTTTTTAATGATCCGCGCCAAAGACCATACACTTTGGGCCGAGAATAATGAAACCACCCTAAAGTTTCTGGTGGTCGATGAATTACATACCTTTGATGGTGCCCAAGGCACTGATTTAGCCTGTTTAATTCGAAGATTAAAAGCCCGTTTAGAAACCCCTAAACAGCATTTGGTCTGTGTCGGTACCTCTGCAACTTTGGGTGGTAAGGATGCAGGTCAAAATCTAATTACTTATGCGACCTCGGTGTTTGATGAGTCGTTTGATGAACATGCGGTTATTACCGAATATCGACAATCTTTAGGTGATTATTTAGCGCCTGAGCCGGTTGAGCATATCAGTTATCCTGCTATAGAAAAATTACAATCACTTAAAGCCGATCACTATACAGACCTTGAATCTTACGCATTAGCACAAGCACAGTTGTGGTTTGAATCTTTAACGGGGCTGGATGATGCCAAAGTCTGGCGCGTTGATTTAGCGAAGCATTTAAAGCGGCATTATTTGTTTCAAAATTTACTACGTCTACTAAAAGGTCAAGTAACGGATTGGACGGATTTATTAGCC
>CAIXDX010000125.1 GCA_903918335.1 uncultured Methylococcaceae bacterium
AGTAATGCAAAATTAGGGTTAGGCAATTATTTAGTCGCAGAAGCGGATGAAAGTGATGCGTCTTTTTTATATTTACAACCCATGGTTGCAGTGGTGACAAATATAGATCAAGACCATATGGAAACCTATCAAAACAATTATGAAAGGTTAAAGGATACATTTATAGAGTTTTTACATCATCTTCCTTTTTATGGTCTAGCTGTATTGTGTATGGATGATGAAGGTGTAAGAGAAATTATACCGAACATATCAAAGCCCGTTATTACTTATGGTGTACATGAAGATGCCGATGTTCGAGCAGTCAATATTAAGCAAGAGGGAATGTTAACAACTTTTGATGTGCTTCGACCTGGTTATTTTGCATTACAAGTTACTCTAAATATGCCCGGTTGGCATAATATGCTTAATTCACTGGCTGCTATTGCCGTAGCAACAGAATTAGCGGTATCAGACGAGGCGATTATTAAAAGTTTGGCTGCATTTAAAGGTGTGGGTAGACGCTTTCAGGTTCAAGGTGATTTGTCTTTTGGTCAAGGAAAGTTAACATTAGTTGATGATTATGGACATCATCCTCGTGAGATTGCTGCAACATTGGAAGCCTTGAAACAAGCATGGCCCAAAAGACGTTCAGTCGTCATCTTTCAACCTCATAGATATACCCGTACAAGAGATTTATTTGAAGATTTTGTACATATACTATCAACGGTTGATGTTTTGGTATTAATGGATGTTTATTCAGCTGGCGAACAAGTTATTACTGGTGCCGACGGCAGAGCTTTGAGTCGTGCGATTAGAATGCGTGCACAAGTAGATCCTATATTTGTTGAAAGTTGGCAAGAGTTACCAAAAATTTTGGCAGGGATTGTGAAGCCTGATGATGTGATATTAACTTTGGGTGCTGGAAATGTAGGACATTTTGCCATGCAGTTGCCAGAATTATTGACACAAGCTTTAGAATCTAGAAATACGGCTTTCTCAGTAGTAAGTATATGAAAGGACAGTTATTAACTAACGAGAGTCTATCTAAGTATACAAGTTGGCGCGTAGGTGGGCCCGCAGAGAAGTTATATATTCCTTTTGATAAGGATGATTTATGTGAGTTTCTGAAAACTTTGCCAATAAGTGAGCCTTTATTTTGGATGGGTTTAGGTAGTAACTTACTAGTAAGAGATGCCGGTATTGCCGGTACGGTTATTAACACCAGAGGCCGTTTAAAAGGATTACGTTTAATAGATAAAGACACGGTTTATGTTGAGGTTGGGGTTCCATGTGCACATGTTGCTCGGTTTTGCGCTGAGCAAGGATTGGTTGGGGCGGAGTTCTTGGCGGGAATTCCTGGCACTATGGGTGGTGCTTTAAAAATGAATGCGGGTGCTTTTGGTGGCGAGACTTGGAATATTGTTAAGGCTGTAGAGGTTGTTGATTTTTCAGGACGGGTGATGAATCGATTAGCTACAGAGTTTCAAGTGAGTTATCGGTCGGTTAAGTGTCATGATAATGAATGGTTTTTGAGTGCCCTCTTGATTTTAGATAAAGGTGATTCGCTAGAGAGTCAGAAAAAAATTAAGGCATTGTTAGAAAAAAGATCACAAACACAACCAACTAATCAGCCTAGTTGTGGATCAGTATTTAAAAATCCCCAAGGTGATTTTGCGGCGAGATTGATAGAGGCGACTGGTTTAAAAGGATATGCAATTGGTGGTGCCCAAGTTTCTGAAAAACATGCCAATTTTATAGTGAATACAGGTAATTCAACAGCAGCAGATATAGAGCATTTAATTCAATATGTCCAAAAAAAAGTGAAGGAGCAACAGGGTGTGGAATTGCAAACGGAGGTATGTATGGTAGGTGAATTTGCTGAAGCTAAACTGAATGAAAAGAGCGTTAGAAAGTCTGAAATGTTTGGCCGAGTAGCTGTGTTAATGGGTGGTTCTGCAGCAGAACGTTCAGTTTCACTAAGAAGTGGGGCAGCAGTATATGAGGCATTGTTACGTAAAGGCATCGATGCTATAGCTGTTGATGTAACTTCAAGTCCTATATCTGCTTTGAAAGGTATAAAAGTTGATCGTGTTTTTAATATCATTCATGGACGCGGTGGCGAAGATGGTGAGTTACAGGCGCTGTTAGATATAATGGGTTTGCCATACACAGGTAGTGGCGTCTTGGCTTCCGCGCTAGCAATGGACAAATTGAGAACAAAATTATGTTGGCAAGGATATGGCTTAGTTACACCAAAATGGTTTTTGCTAAAGGCTGAGAGTGATATAGATGCTTGCATAGAGACATTAGGTTTTCCAGTTATTGTAAAGCCTGCGCAAGAAGGATCTAGTATCGGTATGAGCAAAGCAAATTCTAGGGAAGAGTTAGTAAAGGCTTTACAAGTAGCCTTAGAGTTTAATTGTGATGTTTATGCAGAGAACTGGGTAACAGGAAAAGAGTATACGGTTGCTGTAATAAATGATCAGGCATTACCAGTTATTAGATTAGAAACACCGAATGCGTTTTATGATTATGAAGCAAAATATAATGCAACCACAACTCAGTATTATTGCCCCGCTGGTTTAACAGAAGAACAAGAGCAATTTGTTAGAAACTTAGCTGTTACAGCGAGTCAAGTAATCGGTGTAAAAGGTTGGGCTAGGGTAGACGTTTTTATCGATGACTTGGGACAGTATCAATTGATTGAGATTAATACAGTTCCAGGAATGACTGATCATAGTTTGGTGCCTATGGCTGCTAAACAGGCAGGAATTGAGTTTGATGAATTAGTCTTGCGTATATTGGAAACCAGTTTAGGTTAATGAGAAGAGTAGGGCAAAAAATTGTATTAATTGGATTAACGTTATTTAGTCTATTTGGATTTGTTGGGTATGAAAATATAGTAAAATGGCGTGTTAATTTTCTCCCAATTAATAGAGTTTCTCATCCCATTAAGTATGTAAGAGTTGAAGGCGTATTTCAAAATTTAAGTAAAAATGAAATACAAACAGCAGTGCAACCAATGGTTACTGGTGGTTTTTTTGATATAGATATACAAGAAATACAATCGACAGTTGCTTTATTACCTTGGGTTGATAGTGTCAATGTGAAGCGGATATGGCCTGATACCATTGATATTAAAGTTTTTGAGAAAATTCCTTATGTTCGCTGGGGTGAAGATAGTTTACTTACTGAGCAAGGAACTATATTTACACCACTTCAAATGGAAGGGTTTAAGGGTATGACCATGGTTCATGGTCCGGATATGCAGCAGATTAAAGTATTAGAAATTATGAAAGGCATCAGAATAGCTTTAGCAGATCACTCAATGAAATTGTCAGAGTTCTATATTAATGATCGTGATGCTTGGAAAATAAAATTGTCGACTAATTTGGAAATATTATTGGGTCGCAGTAATCAGTTAAAAAAGTTACAGAAGTTTCTAAAAACATTGAACGTGTTGAAGCAAGAACAAATTGAACAAATGGCATTAGTTGATTTGAGATATCCAAATGGCTATGCAGTTTCATGGAAGGTAGGATTACCAGAAATTGATTGGAAGTCTATTGCCAACCCTAATAATCAGTAAGTTTACAAAATGTTGATAAAGAGTAAATAAAATGGCAAAAAAAACAGAACGTAATTTAATCGTTGGATTAGATATTGGTACGTCAAAAGTCGCGGCCATTGTTGGGGAGCTTACTAGTGATGGTAATATTGAAATTATAGGTTTTGGCTCTACTCCATCCAGAGGGCTTAAAAAAGGCGTTGTTGTTAACTTAGAATCAACAGTTCAGTCTATACAAAAAGCAATCGAAGAAGCTGAATTGATGGCTGGATGCCAAATCAGATCAGTTTTTGCTGGCATTGCGGGTAGTCACATTAGGAGTTTAAATTCACACGGTATTGTGGCTATTAAAGATAAAGAAGTAACTCAGTATGATATAGATAGAGTAATTGATTCTGCACGAGCAGTTGCAATTCCTGCGGATCAGAAGATTCTACATATTTTGCCTCAAGAATTTGTAATTGATTTACAAGATGGTATTAAAGAGCCGATAGGTATGTCAGGTATTCGTCTTGAAGCTAAAGTTCATATGGTGACAGGTAGTGTTAGTGCTTCTCAAAATATAATTAAATGTATTCGTCGGTGTGGGTTAGAAGTAGAAGACATCGTTTTGGAGCAGTTAGCTTCTTGTAATTCTGTGCTAACAGAAGATGAAAAAGATTTGGGCGTATGTTTAATTGATATCGGTGGTGGTACAACAGATATCGCTATTTTTGTAGATGGTGCTATTAAGCATACTGCTGTAATTCCAATTGCGGGTGATCAGGTAACTAATGATATTGCTGTTGCGTTAAGAACACCGACAATTAATGCTGAAGAGATTAAACGTAAATACGCTTGTGCATTGACTCAATTGGCTAATATGGATGGTGTAATTGAAGTGCCAAGTATTGGTGATAGGGCGCCACGTAAGATATCCATGCAAAACTTAGCAGAAATTATAGAGCCGCGATATGAAGAGCTAATGCTATTAGTGCAGTCGGAATTAAGGCGTAGTGGTAATGAAGAGTTGATAGCTGCAGGTGTTGTATTAACTGGGGGTAGCTCAAAAGTAATGGGATTAATTGAATTGGCAGAGGAAATATTTCATATGCCGGTCAGAATGGGGGGGCCTCAGAATGTGACTGGATTAAATGAGGTAGTTAGAAATCCAATTCATTCAACAGGAGTTGGTTTGTTAATGTATGGCAAAGATCATCATATTTTGGGCAGAGGGTTTGAGTCTGATGGTTCAAGTGTATTTTCAAGATTTAAAAACTGGTTTCAAGGTAATTTTTAATAATTTTTTGTAAAATAAGGGGTAGTGTCGTGAAATATGAACTAGTAGATACACATGCGCAGTCTGCAGTCATCAAAGTTATTGGGGTTGGTGGTGGTGGTGGAAATGCGGTTAATCACATGGTTGGTTGTCATATTGAAGGTGTTGAATTTATTTGTGCCAATACTGATGCGCAAGCCTTAAGAAAAGTGACTGTTGATACAGTTATTCAATTGGGTGTTGAGTTAACTAAAGGTTTGGGTGCTGGTACTAATCCAGAAATTGGTAAATTTGCTGCAGAAGAAAACAGAGAACGGATTAAAGAAGTACTGCAAGGTGCTGACATGGTCTTCTTAACTGCTGGCATGGGTGGTGGTACAGGAACAGGTGCTATTCCTGTTATTGCACAACTTGCAAGAGAAATGGGCATTTTAACCGTTGCAGTTGTTACAAAGCCTTTCTTATTTGAAGGTAAACAAAAACAATTGGTTGCTGAGCAAGGTATCATCGAGTTAGAAAAATACGTTGATTCATTAATCACAATCCCTAACCAAAAATTATTACCTGTATTAGGTAATAACGTATCATTAATGAACGCATTTAAAGCAGCTAATGATGTGTTATTAGATGCTGTGCAAGGTATTACAGAGTTAATCATTCATCCAGGTATGATTAATGTGGATTTTGCTGACGTTAGAACTGTTATGTCAGGAATGGGTGCGGCTATTATGGGTATGGGTGCGGCATCTGGTGAACAGCGTGCTAGAGAAGCCGCTGAAAAAGCAATTGCATGTCCCTTACTTGAGGATATTAATTTGCAAGGTGCAAGAGGCATTTTAGTAAATGTTTCTGCAGCTGATATGGGGGTAGCTGAATTTAATGAAATTGGGAACATTGTTCATGAATTTGCTTCTGAAGATGCTATTATCAAAATTGGTATGGCTGTTGATCCAAGTTTAGGTGATGAAATTAAAGTAACAGTTGTTGCAACAGGTATGGGCGTTCCACCTGTAGCAGTTGTTAAAGCACCTGTAAGTATTGTTCGTAAGTCTGTATCTGCTACAGTAGGTTACGAAGATGCCGAGAAATCAGCGGCACGACAAGGTGTTAAAGCTGAATCTAGAGAATCTCGTTTTGGAGCTCAAGCCAAAAAAGAGGTCGATCTAGATTATTTGGATATCCCAGCGTTTTTAAGACGTCAGGCTGATTAAGTTTAATTCGACACTACTCTTAATTAGATAGGTTCAGGACCGACATTATTGTCTGTCCTGAAATCTGTTTAATTTTAGATTAAGTCAAAGTATCCTCATTAGGGAGTTTTTATTCATCAATGCATAACCGTGGTTCACCCAGTTAAACTGTTATATATTTAAATTATATTTTCCTAAATATAATATCCCAAACGCCATGGCCTAACCGTATGCCGCGTTGCTCAAATTTAGTGAGTGGACGGTATTCTGGGCAAGTACAATAATCTTGAGTGGGGCTGGTATTTGCTAAACCAGTATGTGCGGATAGAATAGCTAGAATCCATTCTGCGTAGTTTTCCCAATCGGTTGCTGCATGAAAATAACCGCCGACTTTTAACTTTTTATCTAATAATTCAACAAAGCTCGGTCTAACGATACGTCTTTTATGATGTTTCTTTTTATGCCAAGGATCAGGAAAAAATAGATGTAAGCCCGCTAAACTATGATCGGGTAATTTTTTTTCTAAAATTTCAATGGCATCGTGACAATAGATTCTGACATTAGAAATACCTTGCTCGTGTAATAACATCAATAGATGTCCTACGCCGGGAGTGTGCACTTCTATGCCAATATAATCTTTGTCTGGATTAGCGGCCGCCATCTTGGCTAAGCTATCGCCGTTACCAAAGCCTATTTCCATAAATAAGGGAGTTTCACGGCCAAAGACTTCAGTAAAGTTATAATCCGTTTTAGGATCTAAACAGTAAGCGGCCCAGTGATTATCAATAGCATATTGCTGGCCGGGCGTTAACCTGCCTTGTCTACGAATAAAACTACGGATTCTTTGTGGTAGAGATTGTGCTTCTTCAGTCATTGATTAAAAGAACAAGCCGTCAATCGGTGAAGATGCAGAGGCAAAACGTTTTCTGGGCATACGACCTGCTAAAAAGGCTTCACGACCAGCTTCAATACCTTTACGCATAGCAGATGCCATCAATATAGGGTTTTTAGCTTCTGCAATCGCAGTATTCATTAATACGCCTGCACAACCTAATTCCATAGCAATCGCCGCATCTGATGCAGTACCTACCCCCGCGTCTACTAAGATGGGCACATTGGCGTTTTCAATGATGGTTAGGATGTTATACGAATTACGAATACCTAAGCCAGAACCAATCGGTGCAGCTAATGGCATAACAGCGACACAGCCAATATCTTCTAGTTTTTTAGCGGCGATAGGATCGTCGTTGGTATAAACCATCACGTCAAAACCATCTTTTACTAATAATTTAGCGGCGGCATAGGTTTCTTCTACATCTGGAAATAAAGTTTTTTGATCTGCTAGTACTTCTAATTTAACTAGTTTATGACCGCCCAATAATTCTCTACCTAAGCGACAAGTTCTAATCGCATCTTCAGCGGTATAACACCCAGCTGTGTTAGGTAAGATGGTGTATCTATCAGGTGAGATAACATCTAATAAATTGGGTTCACTAGGGTTTTGGCCAATGTTGGTGCGACGAATAGCCACCGTAACTATTTGTGCTCCACTGGCTGCAATCGCTAAGCGAGTTTCTTCTAAGTCTTTATATTTACCGGTACCCACTAACAATCTTGATTGGTATGTCTTACCTGCAAGTACAAAAGAATCGTCTTGTCCTCCCCCGATGGCGTGCACGATTTCTAAACAATCGCCAGCTTGTAATTGTTGGGTCGAGTAGGTCTGAAAAGGTAGGATTTCTTTATTTAACTCAATGGCAATTTTTTTACCCGTTAAGCCCATGGCGTCAACAACCTCGGCAACAGAGCTATTATCTGGGTAGTTTTTTTCTTCACCATTAACATAAATATTCATTAATTTGTGTCCTCTTTAGTGCTGTTTTGTCTGCGAGTTTTAACTGCGGCGGCTAATTTTCGTAACAAAGGATCGGTGTCTTCCCAAGAGATACAACCATCAGTAATACTTTGTCCATAAATCAAAGGTTGGCCTTCTATGACTTCTTGGCTACCACTTTTTAAATGACTTTCTATCATAACGCCCATAATTCTGTGGTCACCATTTGCAATTTGACCACATACATCTTGCCCAACTATGAGTTGGCGTTGACATTGCTTTAAGCTGTTGGCATGGCTAAAGTCAATCATGATATTTGCTTTTAAATTAGCAGCTACTAGACCTTCAGCAACTTGTTCCACACTTACTTCGTCATAATTAGGACGACCATTACCACCTCTTAAAATGATATGCACATCTTGATTGCCAGTGGTTGAGAATATCGCAGAGTGTCCGGCCTTGGTCAGTGATAAAAAGTGATGTGGGCTCATTGCAGCTCTAAGAGCATCAATTGCAATTTTGATAGTGCCGTCAGTAGAGTTCTTAAAGCCGATTGGGCAAGAAACACCAGAGGCTAATTCTCTATGGCCTTGACTTTCAGTCGTGCGGGCACCAATAGCCCCCCAAGCGATGAGATCAGAAATATACTGTGGTGAAATTAAATCCAGATATTCTGTTGCGGCTGGCATACCTAAGTTTGTGATGTCGAGTAGCACTTGTCTGGCTAGACGTAAGCCTTTATTGATATTAAAGCTTGAATCTAAATCAGGATCGTTAATTAAGCCTTTCCAGCCAACAGTAGTGCGAGGTTTTTCAAAGTAAACTCGCATGACAATAATTAAGTCTTCTTTTAGTTCATCTTTAATTGCTTTTAAACGTTGAGCGTAATCAAGAGCTGCTTTAGTATCGTGAATTGAGCAGGGGCCAATCACAACTAGTAATCTGTCATCATTACCGCAGAGTACTTCATGAATTTCTGATCTTGCCTTGAGTGTTGTTTCTGCTGCTGTATTGCTGATGGGCATTTCTTCGTGAACTTGGGCAGGCGGAATTACTTCTTTAATTCCACAAATTCTCAAGTCATCAGTGTTATATTTTGTTTGCATGTGGCTACCAAGCTGTTGCTTTCACAAGGTGATCATAAATCAGATTATTTTAACTGTTTTCAATCGTTTCTTGTGAGTTTTTGCTACTTGATGTTTTAGTTTGACTTGCTTAGTTTCAAAAAACTATAGCTAAAATTAACTGAGATGTCGTCTGAAACGTCTTCTCTGGAGATTTCTGTCCAAGCATTAAAATCAATTTCAGGAAAAAAAGTATCACCCTTAAAATCTTGGTTAATTAAGGTTAGATAGAGATTATTGGCTAGTGGCAATACGGCTTTATAAAGCTCTGCACCACCAATAATAAAGATTTCATCTGCATCTTTACTGCTGGTTTCTATGGCCGTGTTAATGTCATTAAAGACTAAGCACCCCACTTGTTGATAGTCTAAATTTCTACTGATAATTATGTTGTTTCGGCCGGGTAAAGGTCTGCCAATAGATTCATAAGTTTTTCTGCCCATTACAATGGGGGAACCCATCGTGATCGCTTTAAACTTTTTTAAATCGGCTGATAAATGCCATGGCATTTTGTTATCAAGGCCAATCGCTCTATTGGTTGCCATGGCAACAATCAGTGATATTTTCATTTTTTAGAACAGAGTGTTTTAATACTTAGCAAGAATTAATAATTTTAATATCATACTATCTATGAAAAAGGTTTTGGTTATATTTACGGGGGGCACTATAGGTTCCGCAGCATCTAATGGTGTTATTAACACTGCTAATACGCAAGCATTTAAATTATTAGAGCAGTTTCAAGATGTTGATCCGCAAGCTCAAGATATTCAATTTACTACTCTGCAACCTTTGCAGATTCTAAGTGAGAATATGGCGCCCGCTACTTGGCAGATATTAATTAATTCTATCGAGTCTCAACCTTTAAAAAATTATGATGGCATTGTTATTACGCATGGTACGGATACCTTGGCCTACACAGCTGCAGCTTTAGGATATTATTTTAGCGCTATAAACATACCTATGTTATTAGTGTCGAGTGATTACTCTTTGGATGACGCCAGGGCAAATGGCTTAGAAAACTTCAGATGTGCTATTGAGTTTATAAGACAAAGAATTCGTGCGGGTGTTTTTGTACCTTATGCCAATCAAAGTCAAACGATGTACGTGCATCATGGGACGCGATTAACCTGTTCTTTACAGTTAACAGGTGATTTTTATAGTGTGCAAAAAAAACCGTTTATGCACTATGAAAATCAAATATTTACTCAGTTGGATGTTAGTCCGTCGGTGGTATCCTATATCCCGTTGAAGGCCCATTTTTATACAAGAATTATCATGATTAAACCTTATCCGGGCTTAAATTATGAAGCTATTAAGCCAGAGCAAGGTGACGTAGTTTTGCATGATTTGTATCATTCGGGTACTGCTTGTGCCTCTAATGAATGGGGTGAGTATTACTCGTTAGTGACTTTTATAGAACGTTGTACACAACACGGTGTAAAAGTCTATTTAGCCCCCGCCATTAAATCACCATCGGCCTACCAAAGTACCCGAGCGCTTCTAAGTAAAGGGGCGGAAATGCTATGGAATATGTCGATTGAATCCGCTTATGTAAAATTGTTATTGGCTTATGGTAATTTTACAGAGCCACAACAAATAAAAGCATTCTTAGAGGCGAATATTGCTGGTGAGCAGGTGTAGTCTGTTTATTAACAGTGTTGTGTTATTCTGGTTTCTTGTTTTAAAGGGTTTTTTATAAATAAAGGTAAGGTTTTGAAACGTATTTTATTGGGTGTTACTGGGGGGGTTGCGGCTTATAAATCAGCTGAATTAGTGCGCTTATTAAGAAAGCAAGGTGCTGAAGTGCAAGTGGTGATGACTCAATCAGCTATGCGGTTTATTAGTCCATTAACTTTTCAAGCATTGTCTGGAAATCCTGTGCACACAGAGTTGCTCGATGCGGATGTCGAAAATGCTATGGGGCATATTAGTTTAGCCCGCTGGGCGGATGCTTTGCTAATCGCACCTGCGACTGCAAATACCTTAGCAAAGTTGGCACATGGTTTAGCGGATGATTTGTTGTCCACGCTTTATTTAGCGGCTACTTGTTCGGTTTATGTGGCGCCTGCTATGAACCAAGCGATGTGGAATAAAGTCGTTACTCAAGAAAATATGCAAGCTATACGGCGACATGGTGTTAGGGTGATTGGACCTGAACAAGGTGATCAAGCCTGTGGTGAAACCGGTTATGGTCGTATGGCTGAGCCATCTGTAATTTGTACTCAATTGTTAGCGAATGATGAGGTTGTGTCGCAACTGACTCATCAGTGCTTAATAGGTCATAAAGTATTAATTAGCGCTGGCCCTACCTGTGAGCCTTTAGATCCGGTGCGTTATTTAACTAATCGTAGTTCTGGCAAGATGGGGTATGCCCTAGCTAACGCAGCCTTAAATGCGGGTGCAGAAGTGACCTTAGTAAGTGGTCCTGTCGCTTTATCTGCCCCCATTGGGGTTGATTTAATCAAAGTGACAACAGCAGAAGATATGTATCAGGCTGTAATGTCCAAAGTAACTACACATAGTATCTATATTGGTGCCGCTGCTGTGGCAGATTACAGTCCGGTATTAAGTCAGTCGGAAAAAATTAAGAAACAAGATGAGCAACTCACTTTAGTTTTGCAAAAAAACAAAGATATCTTGGCAGATGTATCTGCGCGAATGGATCGACCATTTACGGTAGGATTTGCTGCAGAAACTCATGATCTTGAAAACTATGCACGCGATAAGCTAACCCGAAAGAATCTAGATATGATCGCGGCAAATTGGGTGGGGCAAGAGCAGGGCGGTTTTGATAGTGAACAAAACGCCTTGCACGTATTTTGGCCTGGTGGGGATAAATCTTTGCCTATGACTAATAAAACATTGTTGGCAGAACAACTAATCGCTTTGATTGTAGAACACATAAAAGTTGTTTAAGATCATTTTTTATGATTTGTACGAGTTTGATGTCGTTTAAAACCTTATTTCCTGGCCTCAACGAGTTTAATAATGTGACTACTCTGTTGATCAACAATGACCCATGCAAAGCCAGCCGCTTTAATATTTCTAAGCGTGTTTCTATTGATATTTGCACCTACTAAAATCAGTATGATCGGGTTGAAAAAGTTCATAACTTTAGCTAGTAAGGGCTTTGTACTGATTACATGTTCAAGCAACAAAACTTGTCCACCTGGTTTGCAAACACGATGTAACTCTTTAAGACCTTTAAGCGGTTGCGGTACTGAGCAAAACACAAAAGACGCAATGACTGTATCAAAACTACTATCAGCAAACGCTAATGATTGGATATCCATTAAGTCCAGATCAACTTTAACGGCTTTTTGAGCTTTCTTTTGCGATGCTTGTTTTAGCATAGCTGGACTAAAGTCAATCGCAGTTACTCGCGTTCCAGGTGGGTAATATTCAAAATTTTTACCTGTTCCCACTCCTACTTCAAGAATATGATGGCCTTCCACTCTGGACCATAGATTCTTGCGCCAAGACTTAAAAAATAAGCCTTCCATCATTGCCTCCATCATTTCGAAATAAGGGGCAATCCGATCGTATCTTTTTCTTATGATATCGTTTTCAAGTTTCATAGTAATTTAAGCGCGTGTGTTAACTAGTTGAATGTTACAGTGAGATATCGAGCTTCATCAACATTAATCTTATCTGTCGTGTAAAATACTAGCAACAAGCAAGTTTTATTTTACCCAATCATATTGGGTGACTGTATTTTGGATTTTTTAGACGTGAAAGAACAGGTAGAAGATTTAGTTCAAACCAGACTCCCTACTGAGCAAGGCGAGTTTGTTTTACATTACTATAGCAATACGATAGACAATAAAGAGCACATGGCCTTAGTAAAAGGTGATGTGACTAATAAAGAGAATGTGCCTGTGCGTATTCATTCCGAATGCTTTACGGGGGACGTTTTAGGTTCAAGGCGTTGTGATTGTGGTGAACAATTAGCAATGGCGATGCAGTTAATTAATGATTTAGGTTGTGGTGTTCTGATTTATCTTCGACAAGAAGGTCGCGGGATTGGTTTGTTAAAGAAGCTCCAGGCCTATAACTTGCAGGATGAAGGTATGGATACCGTCGATGCGAATATCCATTTAGGTTATTTAGCAGATGAAAGAGAATATAACATTGCTGGTTTAATATTAGAAAGCTTGCAAGTGAAGTCAGTGCAATTACTGACCAATAACCCAGAGAAGATTGATTCCTTAACTAAGTTAGGTGTCAATGTTACTGGACGTATTCCAGTACAAGTTGTCGCCCATGATGAGAATGTGGGTTATTTAAAAACCAAAGCTAAAAAAATGGCGCATATGCTGTTCGAGCCTAAGTCTTAGATCCCAAAGTAATCTCCACTAACTTAATCCAGTAAGTTGCACCGATAGCTAAAATTTCATCGTTAAAGTCATAATGTGGGTTATGTAGTAAGCAACTGTTTTCTGAAGAGCCGTTGCCTATCCACAGATAGCAGCCGGGCTTTTCTTGAAGCATAAAGGCAAAATCTTCAGATCCCATGCTGGGTTTTGGGTTAGTATTTACACCCTCTTCTCCGGCTACCTCTATAGCGGCTTGTAAAGCGAGAGCCGTTTCTGGTCCCGTATTAAAAGTAACGGGATAGCCCGCATTTTCAGGGTTAAATTCTAGGGTTGCTTTGATGTCAAAGCCCGTACAAATATGCTGCACTAAATGACTTAACTTATCCGCAATTAATGATTTCACTGCTAGGCTAAAACATCTAAACGTACCTCTTAACACCACAGTTTCTGGAATGGCATTCCAAGTACTGCCCGCATGAATTTGCGTAATGCTAACTACAGCAGCATCTGCTGGGTCAACATTTCTACTCACAATACTTTGTATCGCAGTGATGAGTTGTGCCGCCGTTAAAATAGTATCATTGCCTAAGTGGGGCATGGCGGCATGCGTGGCTTGCCCGGTCAGTGTAATTTCAAAACAATCAAAAGAAGCCATCATTGCCTCTGTTTTTACGGCAAATTGACCGATAGGGATATCAGGGAAGTTGTGCATGCCAAATACACTATCGGTAGGAAATTGTTCAAATAGACCGTCAGTTATCATCTGTTGAGCGCCTGCTCGACCTTCTTCTGCGGGTTGGAAAATAAAGTAAACAGTGCCATTGAAGTTTCTATTTTCAGATAGATATTTAGCGGCACCGAGTAACATGGCAGAATGCCCATCATGGCCGCAAGCATGCATCTTACCGTCATGACATGATTTATGGGCAAAAGTATTTTTTTCTTGAATGAATAAAGCATCCATGTCGGCTCTTAGGGCAATCTTTTTGTCGCTATCGCCTACTGAAAGTGTTCCAACTACCCCCGTTTTTCCTAGGCCTTGATGAACTTCCAGGCCAAAGCTCTTAAGTTTGTCAGCAATAAACTCTGCAGTTTGGGTTTCTTCAAAAGCGGTTTCAGGAAATCGATGCAAATGCTGACGCCATTGGCGCATTTCACTGTGTAATTGCTCAAGAGTATTGCTTAGCGTCATAGTCAAATTGATTTTAAATGAATTAAAGTGGCATGCTAAACCGGTTCAATCTTATTAACAAGTTTATACGAGTATCAATAACGAATTAGCCTATGTTTGAAGTAGCAATAGGATTTTGTTAGTATGTTTTCACCCGCTTTAGTCCGTAGTTCATCTGATATGAGTGATAAAAAAAGTGACTGCAATCTTTGTGGTTTATCTATTGAAATATTAGGGTTTACATTAAATACTCCTCAAGGAGTAAAGGTGTTTTGCTGTGAAGGGTGTAAATCAATTTTTAAATTGCTAAATGAAGCTAGGCTTTTGGCTGATTTAGATAAAAATTAATTTAGCATAATAAGTCGCACGAACAATACTGTGTCATATCACACACTTTTATTATAAAACTGTGTGATATGACACAGTTCTTATAAAAGTTATAGTGTGTTAAGAATAATATTCTAATTTATTTCAATGCGTTATTCTAGTTGGAATGGAGTTTGCATTATGCTTATGAATAATTCACTTTTCACAGTCTAAAGTATATTTCCAATGCTAAATCTTACATTTATTAACAAGTGGTTTGTGCTTGTTTATCGTATTGTGCTTATTGTCCTATTCACTAGTCTTTTTCAAAGTGCTCAGGCGACCACGTCATTTGCTAGGCAAACGGGAGAGCCTTGTACCGCTTGTCATATGCAGGCTTATGGTCCTTGGTTGACGCAATACGGTCAAAAGTTTAAGTTGGATGGTTACGTGGCTGGCCATGCTAATAAGTTACCCGATGCGATTAATCCTTTTGCTGCTGAGGTAGTGGGATCAGTTACCAATACGCAGAAGAAAAATGATGGAGATCCTTACTACAGTAATACCTCTGATCAATCAAACCCTAATAATAATGTTCTGTTAGATTGGGCCGCGATTTATTACACCGGTCGTGTTACCGATAAAATCGGCGCCTATTTACAAATGAATATTAATCCTCAAGCGGGGCGTTATGTAAGTTTGGCAATGGCCGATATTCGTGTGGCAGATCATGCCACTATTCAGGGAAATGAAGTGACTTACGGTTTAACAGTCAACAATGCTCCTACGATGACGGATTTTTGGATGACGACGCCTGCTTGGATGTATCCCTACACACAATCTTCAGTGACAGTGCATCCAGTTGCTCAACCTTGGCTTCAATCATTGATGGCAGGGGCAAATACTGCTGGGTCAACAGCATACATGATGATTAATAATCACCTCTATCTTGAAGCGGGCGGTTATACGTCACAATCTAAAGATATGGCTAACGGCTTAGGTGTTTGGAATGCTGGATCACAAAGTGCTGGGCCTCAAGGTGGATTGATTGATGGTGGAGCGCCTTATTGGCGAATGTTCCTACAGCATAGCGTGGGGGCACATACCATGATGATTGGTACTTATGGGTTGGCGGCAAAGGTGATTCCTTATTACAGCTCAGGTTTTGGGGCAAATTCTTACGTTGAATACAATGCCGATGCCAATTATTTATACATGATGGATGATAGCAATATGCTAATGGCGATGGTTAAATATACTCATGATTCCATGAGTATGGGTGCTTCACAAGCCCAAAGTTTTTCCACTAACGGTAGTAATTATCTCGATAGTGTCATGATGATGGGGATGTGGACTTATCAACAGACTTATAACCTTTCTATTGGCTGGAATTATATGAAAGGTAGTTCAGATATGGCTCTATACAATGGGGCTCTTAATTACACGGGTACGGTAAATCCAATCACCGGTAGTGCTAACGGCTCGCCTAATACTAATTCATTTTTATTTGAAGCGGACTATGTGCCTTTTGGTAAAGGTTCTTTTGCGGCTGATCCTTATTTAAACGTGCGATTGTCTTTACAGTATTGGGCTTATACACAGTTTAATGGTGCGACAACAAATTATGATGGTGCGGGGCGTAATGCTAGCGATAACAACACCTTGTATTTTGTCGGCAATATGATGTTTTAATTTGAGTTAATTTCTATGAAACAAGATTTTAAAATGATAGCTCTAGCAAGAGTAATAAGTAGTCTCTTTATTTTAGCGGTGGCTCAAACTGTTTTAGCTGATGAACCTACTGAAACTCACATTGATCATCATCGACACATGGGTGGGCACATGCATATGCACATGTCTGATGACCATACGATGGATCCTAATAGTCCACGTTTTGCTAATGCTAAAAAGCTGGCGGACAAGGCGTGTGCAGATTGTCATGGTAAAGCAGGTATTAGTAAGACAGATGATAACCCTAATCTTGCCGGCCAAGATGCCTTGTATTTTTGTAAAACCATGTATGACTATCGTAGTAGAGCACGAAACTTACCGCCTATAAAAACGAATGACGGTTTGTACGTGCCTAACATGAATGAAGTAACCGACAAGTTGAGTGATCAAGATATTGTCGACTTATCTGAATATTACGCGCATTTACGCGCCCAATAGAAGTGTAACTCCCAATGATTGAACGTAATTTATTTCGTAGCATAGTAATTTATTTAATGAGCTTTGTTGTAGTTGGACTTTCGGGCTGCTCTGTTTTCTCTAAAAAAACGCCGGCTGAAACAGCGGCAAACACAGCTTATTATATGTGTGCAGGTTGTCATGGCTCAGACAATGTTCGCGTTAACTTTATGACACCTAATATCATTGGTCAAAAGAAGGGCTATCTCGTGTCTACATTAAAGGATTATCGCGATAAAAAACGTATTGAACCTTTAATGAATGGTGCGGTTGCTGGATTAAGTGATCAAGAAATTGACAGTTTGGCAGATTATTATTCTAATGCACGTTTAGATAAATAATTAGCCATGGGAGTCGCATGAGGTCAATTAAGCTTAGCGTTTGGGATTGGCCTCTGCGCATATTTCACTGGTTATTGGTTGTTGCTGTTATTGGAGCTTATACCACCGGTAAGTTGGGTGGTTCCTTAACAGAATGGCATCTTATTATGGGTAGGCTGACCTTAGGTTTAATAGTATTTAGGCTGTTATGGGGATTTATCGGCACACAGTCAGCGCAATTTAAGCAATTTTTTCCAACCATTAATCGCCTAAAGCGTTATTTTAAAGGCGAATGGCATCAACTAGGACATAATCCGCTCGGTGCATTATCTGTTTTTGCATTACTTTTTAGTTTAATGGCCTTGGTATCAACGGGCCTATTTGCTAAT
>CAIXDX010000126.1 GCA_903918335.1 uncultured Methylococcaceae bacterium
GTGGTGTGATGAGTATTTTTATTTGCCGCACAGAAAAGAAACCCGGGGTGTGGGTGGTTTGTTTTTTGATGATTTAAACGAATGGGGCTTTGAACAGAGTTTTGCGTTTATGCAAAGTGTGGGTAATCATTACACAAAAGCTTATTTGCCGATTGTGCAAAATAGAAAAGACACGCCTTATACTGAAAGGGAGCGTGATTTTCAATTATATCGTCGGGGTCGTTACGTGGAGTTCAATTTAGTTTATGACCGGGGGACTTTATTTGGTCTACAGTCTAATGGCAGAACTGAATCTATTTTAATGTCGATGCCACCTTTAGCACGTTGGCAATATAATTGGACACCGGAACAGGGAAGTCCAGAGGCTGAATTGTATGATACCTATTTAAAACCTCAGAATTGGTTAGGGCTCTAAGACAGGAATGACGATGCGGGGATCTTTAAAAAAAATGCGCACTCAGTTAGTTAATAGAGGGGCACAGTATCAATTACCGATCGGTGATGAGTTCGTTGATTTAAATGCTTTAATAGGGCAACCGATTCGCTTTAAGTATACTGGTCGAATTACCTGTATAGAGTGTAACAAATCGACTAAGAAAAGTTTTAATCAGGGCTTTTGTTATCCATGTTTCATTAAGTTAGCACAATGCGATATGTGCATTATGAAACCTGAAACGTGTCACTATGCTGCGGGGACTTGTCGTGAACCTAAATGGGGTGAAGAATTTTGTTTTCAGCCGCATTACATCTATTTGGCAAACTCCAGTGGTATTAAGGTGGGTATCACGCGCCACACTCAAGTACCCACGCGTTGGATTGATCAAGGTGCTGTTCAAGCCTTACCGATTTATAAAGTATCAAGCCGGAAACTATCTGGACTGATTGAGGTCATATTCGCCAAGCATATTAGCGATAAAACAAGTTGGCAGCAGATGCTAAAAGGGCAGGCGGAGGCTATCGATTTAATCTCTAAACGTGATGAGTTGATACAGTTATGTCAAAATGATATCGATGTCTTGCGACAATCCGACCAAGCAGCGGATATTGCCTTATTAACAGAGGAAACCGTCGTAACGATTAACTATCCAGTGGATCACTA
Organism: uncultured Methylococcaceae bacterium; assembly: GCA_903918335.1. Taxonomy (GTDB): domain Bacteria; phylum Pseudomonadota; class Gammaproteobacteria; order Methylococcales; family Methylomonadaceae; genus Methylobacter_C. The sequence goes on from CAIXDX010000126.1 coordinate 1,100, forward strand.
TCCGATTAAAGTTAAATCTTTCAATATGGATAAAGATCCTGAAGTGGCGGGTGTTTTACAGGGCATTAAAGGGCAATATTTGCTTTTAGATACTGGTGTCATCAATATTAGAAAATATACGGGCTACGAAATTGATTTTAATGCTTAAAGATCTGAAATTCTGGGTATTAAAGACGAATACATGCGAAATTTTATTATTAGATTTTGCTATAATAAATCAGTAGTTCTTAGTTCCGTCACTTATTCTCATTTTAACCATCGTTAACATACCTATTAAATACCTAACTATGTATGCATTAAGAAGTCGGATGTTATTTGAGATTAATAAAATCTAATTATGAGCATTAAGCATCCGGTTCCTAGAGGCAAAAAATCTAGTAATAATTTGCTACGTAATTTGACGCTGTACAATATTGTCATGGGGCTTATCGTTCTTATTACGATTGGAAAGTTAATACATGATGAAGTTAAAACATCTAAGTTTCAGGCTAAATATCTTTCTGCTATTACGCAACAACTGGGTTTTACTTTAAATAAAGGCCCCAGTACTTCAATTCGCTATCCTGAATATGGTCCTTATGATCAACGATTAGGCTATACCTTATTGCCCGAAGTGATTAAACGCTTAGAAAAATCGGGTTATCACATCACTTCTCAGGCGACTTTTTCGCCCATGATGACTGAGTTAGCAGATTATGGTCTGTTTAATATTTATCATGAAAAAGCCCAAGCAGGTTTAAAAATTACTGATAAATCAGATCAGGTGATTTTTAACGCGATTTATCCTGCATACGGTTATCCGAATTTTAATTCGGTACCGCCTGTCATCATGAATACCTTGTTATACATTGAGAATAGAGAATTATTAGGTAAAGATAATGTGACTGTAAACCCTGCTATTGAATGGGATAGATTAGGTTTTGCAGGTATTCAACTAATGGCTCATAAGATGGGAGCGACTAAGGCCGTTCCTGGTGGTAGTACATTGGCCACACAGTTAGAAAAATATCGGCATTCTAAGAACGGTTATACCAATGGCGTGGTTGATAAGTTCCGCCAAATGGGTACAGCTTCTTTAAGAGCTTATATGATGGGGCCTGATACAAGGGCTATGCGTCAAGAGATTGCTCTATCATATCTAAATTCTATGCCCTTGGCTGCAACTGCTAAATTGGGTGAAATTCATGGTTTAGGGGATGGATTGTCGGCTTGGTTTGGAGCAGATATTAATGAAATTAATCGTTTATTAAGCGCTGATGCACTTAAACCACCCAAACGTATTACCCAAAAACAAGCAGTTGCCTACAGACAAGTTTTAAGTATATTTTTATCTCAAAGACGACCTTCTTACCTATTGGGAAAAGGTTACGATGCATTACAACGCTTAACCGATAAATATTTAGTGGTCATGGCTAAACAAGGTGTTATTAATGATGCCTTAAGAGATGCTGCTCTAAATGCAACCAGTGATAGGCCTTCTGTTATCGATAGTTTGCCTACACAATTTTACTCTGAGAAAAAAACTCAAAATGTGCTTAGGGCACGATTGGCAAACACACTAGGTATTAAATCAAATTACGATTTAGATCGTTTAGATTTAACGGTTAAAAGCACGCTAGATTTCAATACCCAGCAATCTGTTATGCATGCTCTGAAAAAGTTGAGTCAACCAGAAGAAGCTCGTAATGCCGGCATTATGGGTTTTAGAATGTTGAATGAATCGACTAATCTTAAACCGATTGTTTACAGTTTGATGCTATACGAAAAAAGTAAGGCTGGCAATCTTTTGAGAATACAAACGGACAATTTTGATCAACCTTTGGATATTAATGAAGGGATTCGTATCGACCTAGGTTCGACTTCTAAATTTAGAACGATGGTGCATTATTTAGAGTTAGTAACCGATGTTTATCAGCAACATAAAGGCTTTTCTAGTCAGGCGTTAAGTCAAATCGAAATACACCCAAAAGATAATTTAACTCAGTGGGTGATAGCTCAACTTATAAAGTCTCCCAAAATTGGTTTAGAAGAATTATTGAATAATGCTTTAAATAAAACTTACTCTGCAAATCCTGGTGAATATTTTTTCACTGGAGGTGGCCTACATCACTTTAATAATTTCACCTCAGATGAAGACGGCAAAATTATGTCTATTCGGGATGCTCTAAGAGATTCTGTTAATTTGGTGTTTATTCGATTGATGCGAGAAATTGTTTATCATCATCTCTATAAACCAGAAGGTATTGCCCGTTGGTTAGACAGTGATGAAAGTCCTAAAAGACAAGAATATTTGCAGAAGTTTGCTGATACCGAAGGGCAAGAATTTTTACACCGTTTTTATGCGCGTTATGAAGGTAAAACGCCTGCTGAAGCAATGGATATGTTGACTAAACGGGTTTTCCCTAAAGCATCTCGTTTTACAATGTTATTTAGAGTAGTTAATCCAGATGCTGATGAAATGGCTTTGAGCGCATTTTTGGCTAAGCATTTAGACAAAGCAGAATTAGCCAGTGACGACGTTTATGATTTATACGATAAATATTCTGTCGATAAGTTTGATTTGCAAGACCAAGGCTATATTACTAAGATCCATCCTTTAGAATTGTGGTTAGTGGGGTATTTAACTAAACACCCCGGTGCAACATTTAAAGAAGTCGTGGCTTCCAGTGTAGAGCCTCGTCAACAAGTCTATCGATGGTTATTCAAAAATAATCGTCATGCTGCGCAACAACAACGCATTATGACCTTGTTGGAAGAAGAAGCGTTTAATAAGATCCATGCGGCTTGGAAACGGGTAGGGTATCCTTTTGAAGAATTAACGCCCTCCTATGCAACTTCAATTGGTGCGTCAGGAGATCGTCCTGCGGCGTTAGCCGATTTAATGGGTATTGTTGTAAATGATGGCGTTAAGATGCCTGATGTTCGGTTTGAAAGTTTGCATTATGCTGAGGGTACGCCGTATGAAACCATACTTAAAAAAGGTGTTGATCAAGGTGAACGTATATTCGCACCAGAAATTGCCAAAGCTGCACGTGGGGCTTTAGTAGGTGTTGTCACTGGCGGTACGGCAATTCGACTTAATAATGTTTATGCTAATGTCGATGGTGTGCCTTTATCAGTTGGCGGTAAAACTGGTACAGGTGATCATCGTAAGCAATCTATGAGTGCTAATGGTGAGGTGATTGAGTCAAAATTTATTAGTAGAGCCGCAACGTTTACATTTTTTATCGGTGAACGTTATTTCGGCGTTATTACTGCCTATGTAGAAGGCGATAACGCCGGGCAATATCACTTTACCAGTTCTTTACCCGTACAACTTGTTAAGTTCTTAAAGCCAGTTTTATCACCCTTAATCAATAATACGATTCCTGTTAAGTTGAATAATCCGTTCGATAAGAATAGTGGCAATATATCGGTCATATCAACATCGTTGAATGTAGAGCCTGCAGCTATAATTGCGCCTCCACCAGTTGCTGAGTCGGAGAGTCCTCAAAAAATTATAGTAACTGAGAAACCAGCAGTTGCCGAAAAGCCAATGGTTATAGCAAAGCCAGTTGTTTCTTCAACCCCAAGTGTTTCAGTCGATAAACCTGTTACGAAAGTACAGTCAACTGTAGCAACGGTAGTCAAAGAAATAACTAAGGCGATTACTGCACCAACAGATGCGGGTAGCAATAAACTTGTTCAGCCACTAGTAGAAAAGTCGGTTAACAAGGTAGTTGTTCCTATTATTTCGCCTGCAACGGTTAAGCCTCCTCAACAGCCTTCACTTAACGCGCAATCGACTAGTGTTCAGAAATTACCTGTAATCCCACCAGCTAATAGAGTTAATACGGTTGTGGTTAGTAAACAAGCGCCTAATAGCGTCCAGACAGCTAACACTAGTGGTCAGACAATTTCAAAACCATTACCATCAGCTGTAGTGCAACCGCCCAAGTTGGGGCAACCACCTGTTGTTAAGCCTACAGAAAATACGGTTAGTCCCATATTGCCGCAAAAACCTGATATTAAATTGGTTCCTAAAATACCAACACCAGGCGTTGTGAACAAACAGCCAGGGACCGTTTCTACGTTTAATCCTGTGCTAAATCAGTCCAAAGCTGTTGCAAAGCCAACTGTTTTAGCGCCTACTCAACCATCTACAAGTGCACCTGCTTCAGCTCCAAAAAATGATAGTGCTACTCGGTATTATCATTATCCAACTGTTCCTACAACAGCTGTACCCAATACCGCTCGGTAGTTTTATTTTCGCTCAGTTTGATAATTTGAATAACTGAATTTACTCGACTATGTGTTTAATTTTTTCTTCTAGTAAAGCTAGTTCTGCGTAAGTGTTGATATTAGTGAATATTTCTGCGTTATCACTCAGGTCAGTTGTCGCCCATGGATGTTGTTTTAGCCAACTTTCTACCTTGCGATCACCCTTCTCTAAATAAGTCGCTAAACTTGTTTTTAATGATGTTTTAAGTGCTAAAAATACGGGATGTAATCTTTCTCCGTCGAATGCTACGGTAACGTCTAAATTTTTATTTGTTAGCGTATCGAGCATTTTTTGTAAGTGTTCTGCTTTAATTAAGGGAGAGTCACAGGGTGCAACAAGCAACACATCTGCTCGCGTTCTGTTCATCACACTTAGAATGCCAGCTAAAGGCCCAGAAAAGTCTTGTGTTTGATCTTTGATGACGGGGTAGCCAAAATTTTTATAGGTGTCTACGTTACGATTAGCGCTAATATATAGTTCATCAACCACGTTGTTCAGTGCGCTAATGACGTAGCTAACTAAAGGTTTGCTGTTTAAGATGACTAAACCTTTATCTGCATTATCCATGCGTCTTGCTAGACCACCAGCTAATATCACACCTGCTAGAGTTGTATGTTTCGAGATCATGCTGATTATTTACAATAGTAGAGCAATTAAAATTTTTTCAGTTAAAATGACGTAGTATTATTTTAACGTGTACGTTATGTTTTTTTAAAAAGGATGAAGAATTAGCTATGAGAAATAAATATTTTATTGCCGTTTTAGGCAGTACATTAATGGTTTTATTAAGTAGTTGTACTACTGTACCAGAAAAAACAGTCGAATCAGCCCCCGTTGAAACAACAACCACGCTCGTTAATGATTATCCAACCAGGGATAGAGTTGAATATGTTTTAAATTGTGTCGCTCAGCACGGTGGTCTTAATTATATCAATCAGTATGCGTGTGGATGTAAGATCGATAAGATCGCAGAGAAGTTGAACTTTAGTGACTATGAATCTGCCAAAACATTTACCTATTTAAGCAAAGGCCAAACAGGTGATGCGGGTGCTGTCTTTAGAGACCCAGCACAGTCAAAAGATTTGCGTACGCGCTTAAAAGAGGCAGAAGCCGCCGCAGAAAAGAGTTGTTTCATTAAGCCATAAAACAGTCTTAAAAAAGGTATTAATCTGTTTTGATGGATTAATACCTTTGTTTATTCTTAAAGCTTAAAAGTTTTCAAAAATGCATCTTCATCAAGCGTTTTAACACCTAAGGCTTCGGCATTTTTAAGTTTTGATCCGGCTTCTTTACCCGCTACGACACAATCCGTTTTTTTAGAGACTGAGCCCGCTACTTTAGCTCCCAAGTTTTCTAGAATTTGTTTGGCTTCACTGCGAGTTAATTTCTTAAGTGTCCCTGTTAATACCCATGTTTGTCCTAATAGTGGTTGCTCATCAGGTGAGGGGGGGATTTCATCAGGCCAAGTCACACCTGCGGCAATAATATCGGCAATAATTTTTTGATTGGTAGTGTCTTTAAAGAAGTGTTCAATATTTTGCGCCATAATAGGGCCAATATCAGGGACTGCCAGTAAGTCTTCTAGCGTCGCATTGCTAAGGGCTTCAAGTGAGCAAAAATGTTTAGCTAGATTTTTAGCGCTTTCTTCACCGACTTCGTGAATGCCTAATGCACCAATAAAAGCACCTAATTTTGTGCTCTTAGAGCTCTCAATTGAGTCCAATACATTTTGAGCACTTTTAACACCTTGACCTTCCAAATTGGCAATATCATCCAGCGTCAGTAGATAAATATCAGCAATCGTTTTTAATTTGCCAGTTTCATAAAGTACTTCGATTAATTTAGTCCCCAAGTTATTAATGTTCATAAACTTGCGAGAGGCATAATGCTTGATGCGTTCTGCACTTTGGGCTCCACACGTCAAGCCACCAGAACAACGAAAGGATGCTTGACCTTCAGTACGCTCTACAATGGAATCACAGACAGGGCAATTATGAGGCATTTTAATTGGTGTTCTTTCAGCACCAACTGAGATGACTTTAACGACTTTAGGGATGACATCCCCCGCTCGTTGAATTTCTACCTCATCACCAATACACAAACCCAAGCGTTCAATTTCATCCATGTTGTGCAAGGTAGCGTTACTAACGGTGACTCCACCCACAAAGACTGGGGCTAAGCGGGCAACGGGCGTTAAAACGCCGGTGCGACCCACTTGAAAATCAACCGCTAATAATTGGGTGGTTTCATTTTGAGCAGGAAACTTTCTAGCTACAGCCCATTTAGGTGATCTGGCAATAAAACCTAGTTTATCCTGTATGCTTAGGTCGTCTATTTTGTAAACAATACCATCAATTTCCATCGGTAAGTCTGACCGATGTTGGGCCATAAACTCATAGTTTTTTGTGAAGTTTTCAAATGTGCCGACAAAGTTAAAACAATGTGGGTTCTGTTTAAAACCTAAGCTATGTAAATAGCTCATAATATTTGAGTGTTTTGTAAACTCTTGATCACCTTCATAGGTTCCTATGCCATAAGGAATGAATTGCAAATCACGTTCTGCGGCAATTTTAGGATTCATTTGTCGAATACTACCGGCCGCTGCATTTCTGGGGTTTACAAATATCTTTGAGTTATTTTCTGTCGCTAAGCGATTTAATTTTTCAAACGCCTTTTTAGGCATAAACACCTCACCCCGTATATCGATACGTTTGGGTGGTTTAGCGCCTGATAATTTAAGAGGAATAGATTTGATGGTTTTAATAGTATGCGTAACATCTTCACCCACTTGACCATCACCTCGGGTGGCAGCATAAACTAAGACGCCGTCTTCGTAATAAATCGAAATAGCTAAACCATCTAGCTTAGGTTCACTATAAACATTAAACGATACCGTATCATTATCTAATTCTTTGGCGGCTTTTTCAAAAAAGGCATAGGTTTCTTCAAGACTAAAAGCGTTAGACAGCGATAACATGCGGACGTTATGTTCTATCTTTATGTAATCTTGAATAGGTGATGCACCGACTCTTTGGGAAGGTGACTCTGGGGTAATTAATTCGGGCTGGGCCGATTCAATTTGTAATAATTCTCGAAAGGTACTGTCGTATTCAGCATCAGAGACAGTAGGATCATCAAGAACATAATATTCATGATCCCACTGGGTGATTTTAGCAATTAGGTCGTTATAACGGGGATTCAAGGGCCTAAGTCTTTAGGTGGTTTACAAGCTTAAGCGTATCGCTTGAATAGTATTATCCGTTAGGACTTGTTTTTTGTGATCTAGAATGGTGCCATCAAGCTCAATGGCTAATATTTGTAGCGTTTCAATGTAATCATCAAAGATTTCGTGGGCATTATCTAAGACACCTGGTTGCATAAAAAATACTAACCCTGGGCAATAAAAGTTCTCTAAGTCAGTTTCGGGGAAAGTACCCGATTCCACCATACAGGCGACTCCGTAATCCACTAATCTGTTGGCATCTAATCGTTCGTATATTTTTAAACTTCCATAGACTAATCCAACAATATTGAAGGCATTTTGTAGATCTAACCCATTAAAACCGACGGCATCTTTTGCGATAAGACTAAATTGGATAAGGCTAGGGGTGGCCATACGAACATCTGGATCAACTTGATCATCATCCGTCTCTGATATTTCAGGCTGAGTACTTTCGATTACAGTGCGTTCATCAACGAATTTGGGAACTGCATTTGTTGGAGAAGGTTTTTTAAAATTGAAGCTCAATTTTTGCTTTATCGTGTCAAAAAAACTCGATTTCGGCTCTTCAGGTAAGTCTTCTTCAGTTCCATAGTCATCTTCAGCATCTAATTCTGCTCTTTGATTCTTGATATAACTCCAGATAAACAAACCAGTGATAATGAGTAGGCCTGTTCCAATAATGACACTTCTTAATAATTCTTTATCCATTAGACTTCTGCTAGGTTAATTGCTTCTTCAATATCAACTGAGACCATTCGGGACACGCCCGGTTCCTTCATTGTAACGCCGGCTAATTGTTTGGCTATTTCCATAGTGACCTTGTTATGTGAAATATACAAAAATTGCACTGATTTCGACATTTCTTCTACCATCTTTGAAAAACGACCCACATTGGCATCATCCAGGGGCGCATCAACTTCATCTAATAAGCAGAATGGCGCTGGATTCAATTCAAAAATTGAAAATACTAAGGCAACCGCTGTGAGTGCTTTTTCACCCCCTGATAGCAAGTGAATAGAGCTATTACGCTTGCCTGGTGGTCTGGCGATAATATTAACACCAGATTCTAACAAATCTTGCTCGGTTAGTTCCAGATAAGCTTGCCCACCACCAAATAATTTTGGAAATTTTTCTTGTAGACCGGTGTTTATTTTATCGAAAGTTTCTTTAAAACGCAGTCTACTTTCTTTGTCTATTTTATTAATAGCCTGATCAAGTATATTCAAGGCTTCGATCAAATCAGCATGCTGTTCATTTAAGAAGTTCATGCGTTCTGATTGGGTTTTATATTCTTCAATGGCGGTTAGGTTAATAGTGCCTAGACGTTCTATTTGCACTGTTAAATCATCCACTCTCGTTTTCCATTGAGCTTCGTCGGCTTGCTCAGATAACGTGGCTAAGATGTGTTCTGGCTCTGCTTCAAATTCTTTAAGTTGTTCGGTGATGGTTTGCTGGCGTACTTTCGATTCTTGATATTCGAAACGTATCACATCTAATAATTCTTTTTGTTTTTCTAACGCTCTTTGTGTGCGCGTATAGGTTTCAGAAAACTCGGTAATTTCAGCTTCAATAGCTTCTTGTATTTCGCGTTGTGCGAGTAGCTTCTTTTCTAGTACCGTTTTTTCAGCGATTTGTTCAGCTAATTGAGTCTTTTCAGTATCTAAAGGACTAAGCGTGTGTTGAAGCTTACTCTCAAGGCTAGTTAGCCATTCAACTGCCTGTTGATGTTGAAGACGTAGTCGCTCAATCTGTGTCATATTAGCTATTTCTGAAGCTTTTAAAGCATCTTTCTTGGCTTTTAGTCTATAGGTTAATTGTCTGTGTTCGTTAATAGATGCTTCAGTATTATGGTGCTGGTTTTGCAACTGTTGCTGACGGTCTTCTAATTGGACTTTAATTTCATCTTGTTGCTCAAGGACTGACTCGGCTTCTTCTTGTAGCAATTTTGCCTCAGCAATAGTTTCAGTGTATTCGTTGCATTCTCTTAGAATATCATTTAAATCGTTCGCAATATTTTCTAAACGATGTTGTTGATGCTCCCATCGTGTTTTATAGGCACTAAATTCAGCACTTTTTGTAGACAGCTCTGTACCTAATTTATTGTCTTGCTGCTGAATAGATTCACGTAATAGTTCGGACTCTTTTAAAGAAACTTCAATAGTAGAGAGTTGTTCTTCGAAGGTCAGTATTTCTTCGCTGATTTGCTCTAGACGTGATTTATGTTCACGTAGCTCTTTTTCGCGTTGTAACACACCGATTTTATTATCTTTAGCATGCGTAATTTTTAACCAATTGGGTCCAAACCATGTTCCATCAGGGGTAATAACAGATTCATGCGCTTTACAACTGTGAGAAAGAGCTCTGGCGGATTCTTCATTGTCTGCACAATAAATGCCGCTTAATAGAGAGCTAATGTCACTAGGGGCATTAACTTTACTTAATAAAGTAGTTTTAGATGGATCAATATCTAATTGATTTATAGTGGCTTTAGTATCGGTTTCAAATAGGGTGATTGATTCTTTCTCTAGCTCGATAAGACGAGAGGCTAAATTATCAATATTGTCGATACAAATAGCTTCTAAATAGCTATTCAATACTAATTCAACAGCGGTATCCCAGCCGTTTTCAACTTGAATAAATTCAGCTAAGCGTTGTTTATTAGATAAGCCAGTTGAATTTAGCCAAGCACTAAGGTTCTTATTATCTTTACCCATCGCATGTTGTTGCAACAGCTCTAGTGATGTAATTTTCCCTTTTAAGTTTTGACTTTCAGTGCGTCTGCTATGTAAATAATCATGCAGTTGCTTTATTTCTACGCGCTGATCTTTGATTTGGTGATGCAGTTGCTCTAGTTGTGCTTGATAGTCATCACGTTGAAAGTTAATAATTTCAATATCTGCATCAAGTGTATCTAATTCGGTTTGAATTTCGGTCGCATTTAATGCATTACGTTCTGCTTGTAATTTATCCTGACGGATTTGTAGTTGGCGTAATTGATTCTCGATTTGACTGATTTTGACTTTATTGACTTCTGCAAGCTCTTTGTTGCTTGAAGAGTGTGAACGATAAGATTCCCATTCTGTTTGCCAAGCGGCTTTTTGTTGGTGATTTTCTTGTTGAATTTCCAATAAATGTTCTAGTTTTTCTTCGGTGATTTCAAGATTCTCTTCGGTTTCAATAAGATTCTCTCTTATCTCATCTAAGGCCAATAAGTCTGATTCAAGCTGAGTCAGATACTGTTGCGCTTGTTGTTGGGTGCGTTCAATATCATTCAATGTCTCAGCATGATTCACTTCATGATGTTTAATAGCTTGTTCTAAGCTACTAACAGAAGCAACAATACTGTAATAAGCTTCTTGGGCTTTATTAAATTGGTTTTGCTGATCTTTATAGCCGGATCTTTTTTCTTCTATCGATTTTTCAGCTTCTCTTGATTCAACAAATAATCGGTTATGTTCAGTTGCCGTTTCTTTAAGCTTAAGATCTAATTCTTGACCCGCTTGGAAGTAGTTATTCCAACGCATGGCTAATA
>CAIXDX010000127.1 GCA_903918335.1 uncultured Methylococcaceae bacterium
ACAGGTCACCATCTTGAAATCACAGAATCTTTACAATCACATATAGATGCAAAATTTGAAAAACTAGCTCGTCATTTCGATAATGTTACTGATGTACACGTTATTTTAAGCGTAGAAAAATTAATTCAAAAAGCAGAAGCGACATTACATTTAAGTGGCGCAAACATCTTCGCTGAAGATCATCAAGAAGATATGTATGTTGCAATTGACCATTTAGTTGATAAATTAGATCGTCAGATCATTAAACATAAAGAAAAAACAGGTCAACACAGATAATATTACGGTAATAAGTGCAAGGTATAATCAAAACAACCTTGCATCTACCTCATAAACCACAATCCTTATCTATAGCTTATGAAATTACTCATAGTCAGTGCATTATCGGGCTCAGGAAAAAGCATCGCTTTAGATACATTAGAGGATTGTGGCTATTACTGCATCGATAATCTACCCTTATCGCTATTAGAAGACTTTATCAGTCACGTGATGTCTGCAGACCAAAAAGCTTATGCAAAAACGGCTATTGGCATTGACGCTCGTAATCAATATGAAAGTCTAGCTAACTTTTCAGCCAGCTTAAAACTTATTAAAGAAAAGGGCATTGATTATGAAATTATTTTCATACAAGCTGAAGAAGCAACACTATTAAAACGTTACAGCGAAACTAGGCGACGCCATCCTCTAACTGATTACAACATTCCACTAAAGGAAGCGTTGAAAATTGAGCGAGAAATGCTTACCCCTATTGCCCGCCATGCTAATGTGATCATCGATACTAGCCGAACTCACTATCATCAATTGCGTGACCTGATCAAAGACCAAATTGGAGAACGTGACGTAAAACATATCTCTTTACAGTTTCAGTCTTTTGGATTTAAACATGGAGTGCCTTTAGATGCCGACTTCGTTTTTGACGCTAGAAGCCTACCTAACCCCTATTGGGTGCCTGAATTAAGACCATTTACTGGCAGAGACCAACCCGTTACTGAATTTCTTAAATCAGAACCACTGGTTAATGAGTTTTTAACGGATGTAATTAATTTTTTAGAACGCTGGATCCCAAGATTTGAAGCTGAAGGCCGTAGCTATTTAACAATCGCTATCGGATGCACGGGGGGACAACATCGATCTGTATATTTGGTCGATTTATTAATGGCCCACTTTAAGAGCCCAGCCGTTAACACCATCGTAAGGCACCGTGAACTAAATTAAATCGCCACTGTTATCAAATAGGTGATTTTCACCATTGGGATTTACGAACCATAAAGCTACGCCCCTTTATTTTGCCATTCTTTAAATAAGATAAGGTTTTATCAACACTTTCTTGTTTAATAGCCACATAAGAATGAGCATCAAAGATATCAATTTTTCCAACTTCAGCACCTGTAATACCACCCGCCCCAGTTAATGCTCCCAATATATCTCCAGGTCGGACCTTATCCTTACGACCACCATCAATCCATAATGTAACCATAGGAGGTTCAAAGCGTTGCTCATATACCATATGAAAAGGCGCAACCTCATCCCACTTTGCGACTGTATTTTGATACTCCTCGATCCCTTTAACTCTGTTTAATTCTTGTTCTGTACATAAACTTAAAGCTAAGCCTTTTTTACCTGCACGCCCTGTACGACCAATCCTATGCACATAAACTTCAGGATCCCAAGGCAAATCATAATTAATCACCGCTTGCAGTTCTTTTATATCTAAACCTCGTGCAGCAACATCAGTAGCAACTAAGATAGAACAACTATTATTCGCAAACCTCACTAATACTTGATCTCGATGTTTTTGCTCTAAATCGCCATGTAAAGTTTGAACTGAAAACCCGCAATCAGATAATGCACTTGTAATATCTTGGCATTCTCTTCGGGTATTACAAAACACAACTGTTGATTCTGGCCTATGATAGGCTAATAGATAACCAAGCGCATTGATTCTTTTATATTTTTCAACCTGATAAAAGCGTTGTTCGATAACACTATCATGATGACTGCTATCAATACTCACTGCAAGAGGCTTATATTGATACTTCTGACTAATTTCTCTAATTAAATCTGTATAAGTAGCAGAAAAAAGTAAAGTTTGTCTATGACTAGGTGCGTAAGAAATAACATCAGATATCACTTCTTCAAATCCCATATCAAGCATACGGTCTGCCTCATCTAATACCAATGTTTTAAGATTACTTAACCGTAAACTACGTTTTCGCAAATGTTCCTGTACACGACCTGGCGTACCTACAACAACATGCACCCCATGTTCCAATGAGCCTAATTGTGGTCCGAAAGGAACTCCTCCACAAAGAGACAAGACTTTAATGTTTTGTGTAAAACGCGCAAGTGTTCTAATCTCTTTACACACTTGATCTGCTAACTCACGAGTTGGACATAACACCAAAGCCTGAACTCTAAAGCTACTAAAATCTAATCGAGATAACAAACCAATACCAAAAGCCGCTGTCTTACCACTACCAGTCTTTGCTTGTGCAATTACATCTTTGCCTTCTAATATGTGAGGAAGCGTTTCCGCTTGTATGGGTGTTAAATGGCTGTAACCAAGAGATTCAATATTTTCAAGTAAAGCGGGTTTTAAAGGTAAAGATGAAAATTCTACGGTATTCACTGGCACTCTTATTTTTTATTAATTTTGATAAATTATTGATAGATGAAAAATTACGATAGCAGATAAAATCTACTTAATCGCTTCTTAACCCATTCAATTTACTAATTGTTTCGCGTTACCATTTTTAACATTCTTCTGGTACTTAGCCGGTTGCTTAGTAGCTAAATTGTTCTTTCTTGGCTGTCTTGGGGGCCTTGGTTCATCTGGTGGAAGAGCAGGTGCAACAGCAGAAGCTTCATACCCCATAACTTGCTCACGCTTGATGACTGAACCAATTAATTTTTCAACTTGCTTCAACGCACCAACTTCATCATGCGAGACTAACGAAATTGCTTTCCCTTCTTCCCCTGCTCTACCTGTCCGTCCAATTCTGTGAACGTAATCAGCAGTAGATCGAGGTAATTCATAATTGATCACATAAGGCAATAATGCAATATCAATTCCTCTCGCGGCAACGTCTGTTGCAACTAAAACCCTTACTTGACCGGCTTTAAATCCTGCTAAAGCACTAGTTCTAGCACCCTGACTTTTATTTCCATGGATTGCAGCCGCTTTAATATCAATTTTATTAAGCTTTTCAGTCAATCTATTTGCACCATGCTTGGTACTGGTAAATACTAATACTTGCTGCCATTGTTCCGTTTTAATCAAATGACATAACAATTCAGCTTTTTGAGATTTATTACATAAATAAGCAATTTGCTCTACTCTTTCAGCTGCAGTATTTCGAGGAGCAACCTCAATTTTTACTGGATTAACTAATAATCCAGTTGTTAACTTTCTAATTTCTTCTGAAAATGTGGCTGAAAATAATAGGTTCTGACGTTTTTTAGGTAAGAACGCAATAATCTTTTTAATATCACGTATAAACCCCATATCTAACATTCGATCAGCTTCATCTAACACCAAACTTTCAACTTTATCTAATTTAACTGCGTTTTGATTAACTAAATCTAATAAACGACCTGGCGTTGCAACTAAAACATCTACTCCGCCTCTTAATCTCATCATTTGGGGATTTATTTTTACACCTCCAAAGACCACTTCCGTTTTCAATCTAGGATGTAAATGAGCTCCATATTGACTTACAGACTCACCTACTTGAGCTGCTAATTCACGCGTCGGTGTTAATATCAAAACTCGTACTGGACGATTAGAAGAATAATGTTGCTGGGATAATCGATGCAATAAAGGTAATGCAAAACCTGCGGTCTTACCTGTACCTGTTTGAGCTGCAGCTAATAAATCATGACCTTGTAATACCGCAGGAATTGCTTGTCGCTGTATAGGTGACGGGCTAGTGTAACCAGCTTCTACAATTGCGCGTAATAATGGATCGGATAAACCGAGCTTAGTGAATGGCATAGTATATTTCTCTTTAATTAATGATTAGCCGTAAATTAACAAACAACAAAATTACAATGTAATTTTAATTATTTATTAAATATAGACTTAAAGGAGGCAAACAAGCAATATAACTAAGAACTAACAGTTTGTAACTATCTATTTGAACGCTTGTTGATCAAGCAATTGATTTATGTGACTAATTTTGTTTGAATAATAATGTCTACAATAAAAATGTATTTAATCTAACCTTAGGCAGCATAATAACATGAACAGGATTCTGAGAGTAATAAATTCAGCTTTCTGTATTAAAAATAGATATTACTAACTTCATAACGTACCTTTATATATCCTAGTCGTACGTTATGAAGTAAATACCATTTTTATCTGCATAATCACATAATAGCTGGATATCTAATAATGTTTTTTAGTACTTGTACAATTTGCTCAACAGGTGTTTTTTTGTAGTGTCTCATGATCTCATTTACTTTATTGTTAACTTGATCGTGCATATGAATTTTATGTTGCATGGTAATTCTCCATTTTATTAATATTGAATTTCACTTATCTATAACTTCGCATTTGACCTACTAAAACACCTTGAATTTGAACTTGTTCAGGATGATAAGTAAAAACGCTCATACTTGAATTTGCGGGTATTAACAAAATCTTGTCAGGTTTTTGTTCTATGTATTTAAGGGTAGCCTCAGAATTTTCAATTAGTGCTACCACTATTTCACCATTCTTAGCGTGGTCTCGTTGCTCGATTACTACCCAATCTCCATCATAAATTCCAGCATCTATCATAGATTCACCTTTTACTTGTAATACATAACATGGTTTATTGGTTTTTAATGCATCAGGTACGCTCATATAAGAAAGTGTTGCTAGGGCTTCTATGGGTTTACCTGCTGCAATTGCCCCCACATAAGGTAATCCTTGAGACACTACTTCATCTTCAAAAGCCTCAGTAACTAATCGAACTCCTGCTTGTTTATTCCCAGTAAACGGCTCAACTAATCCAGCATTAATTAAAGCAATAATGTGTTTATATAATGACCCTCTTGAAGCCATTCCTAATCGCATACAAAGTTCATCCAAACTCGGTGGACAATTGAAACTATCCGCGTTATCACGGAGATAATTGTAGATTTCTCTTTGTCGTCTAGTTAATACATTCATTTTCTTTCACGGCGACTATTTATTTAACTTAAGATTATCTTAACAAAATAATATTAAAAATCAAGAAAAAGAGAACAAAAAGAAAACAAACTTTATTCGCATTCAATACGACTTATTATTCTGCTATTCTTATCACAAATTGTTTCTGTTCAACTTTTACTATCATGCCCAATCCACACGAACTGCAACACATTGAACGACCTAAGCTAGTAACAACTCTCAGACAATGGGGAAGCGTTAGCACTGGCGGTATATTAGATAAGAACTGTTTAATTTATACTGACACATCTATTCCTGGATTAATTGGCTATCGTTTAGTCGGTAATATTGCCGTTGTATTGGGAGACCCAGTTACTTCCCCCGAACAGAAAAGTGAACTAGCTCTTTCTTTTCAAAAATTTTGCTCTACTCAAACACTAGACTTCATTTACATCATTGCTTCTGAAGAATTTGCTCTGTGGGCGCAACACTATTTATCATCTGTCTTGATAGAGTTTGGCACCACTCTTTTTCTAAATCCCTGTAATAACCCATTCAATAATAGTGGAGCTCAATTTAAACCTTTGCGTAAAAAGGTTCATAATTGTTTACATAAAGGAGTAATAGTCAAAGAATACATTGGATACAATCTAAATATCGAACGCTCAATCTCTGAAATTGTCACATCATGGCAAGGGGGTAGAAAAGGACCTCAGATTCATTTATGCCAACCTACTCCATTTATAGACAAGGAAGGTAAGCGATGGTTTTATGCAGAACAAAATGGAAACATTATTGGAAGTCTTATCCTAAATGAGCTCAAAAAAGATAAAAGTTGGTTATTAAATAATGTAATGATTAAAGAAGGCAGCCCTAATGGACTATCGGAATTATTAATAATATCAGCTTTAAATGTATTAGAAATTGAGGGATGTACTTCTGTAACTATTGGCCCCGTGCCTAGAAATCAACTTGGGAAAATTACTGGGCTTAATGGATTTTTAACCCTTATTACCCATGCTATTTACAAAGGTTCTAAATACTTTTTTAATTTAGGAGGGCACGAAATTTTCTGGGAAAAGTTTCAACCACGCACCGAAGGATCTTATTTAATCTTTCCACAGAAGAATTTAAATTACAACACTATAAAGGCTATTATAAATTCACTTTACAGTGATTAAAAAAGTTCCAACTAATTATTTTGAGCTACGCGAATTAGTCCATCACGTGGATGTGGACTCGCGAGTACAGCCCCATTCATCAAATGTTGTACAAAAAAACCCACTGTTGCGCGCCTAGCCGTAATTCTTACTTGTTTAGTGTCAGCTGTTCCACATCGACAAATTCCATATCCAAAACGTTCTGGATCATCAAGCATTTGCACATGATCAGCACCTTTTAATGTTAGTTCTACTGTTCCTGAGGGAGCTTGCTCATAAAATCGTTGGTAATTATTTTCTTTAGGAGCGCAAACACTCGCCGCCTGCCAAGCTACTTCAGCACCTATTAACAATAAAGGCGCACGTAATGAAGCAACATATCCACGCACAACGGATACATTTCCATTATCGTCAGGATCAATTGCTACAACACTATTAAATAAGCCTGACTGACTTGCAGCTAACACCGCATCTTTACCGCCCATTGAATGCCCTGCTATTCCAATCTTCTTTGCATCAACAGCATAAGCACTAATTAACCAATCAGCCATAACCTCGGCATCATGAGCTAACTCTATATCTGATTTAAACAATGAATACCAACCATGTACTGCTACAATAAAACCTCTTGAAGCCAAGGCTCGTGCATAGCTTTCATATTGATCATCGGTAGCCATTCTACCCGGCAAAAAAACAATTGCAGGTGCATTTTTAACTGCATAATTAGGCTGATATAAAGTGACAGACATACTTTCCCCTTGATGAATAATATTCATTCGGGTGGATGTTACTTCTTTTGGTCCAGGACCCGCTAAATCATCTGTTATCATATCAACAGCATCATTAGCCAAGGTGGCACTCGGACTCATTTGTCCTAATGTACTACAACCCATTGCTAATGAAATAAAAGCACTGGCAAAAATAAGCTTAAGAGGCATTAAATATTCCTTTTTCTACTACTCGTATGACAGAAACAACAACTTTTTATTAAGCTTACTAGGCTGATTTCATCCAACCTATACCCACATAAGTAGTATGACTTTAATGCCTACAAATAGTTCAAATCACACTTCATTAATTCATAGCCATGTACAAACATAATAAGTTAGTTAGACTAAGTTCCAAAATGATGTGGCTATTATTAATATTAATCAACATGATGCCGTCTATTTCATTAGCTGAAATGCCTAGCCCTCATGCATTACTAAATCAACTCAAAATTAATCAAAAAGACATCAATCGTTTAAATCAAGGCGATGTTGTTTTATTCGATGTAGATAGTAGCGGTGAAACTGAACTCACTGCAGGCGTTATTATTTATGTTTTAACAACACCAGCTCAAATTAGTCTGTTGATTAAAAAAGATGGCTTAGCTTCACTTGACCCACTAACAATATCTTGGGGTTTAATACCCACACAAGCTAACTCCAGTATTTTAAACAACTTTCTTATTGATCCTGGTAATAGTGAAGCAAAAAAATTTTTAAATGTGACACCAGGTGATCAATTTAATTTATCAACACAAGAGTTTAATTTAATTCGCAACAATGATTCTAAACAAACTGATAAAGCTTCTGAAATTTATAGACAAATTTTATGGCAACGCTGGCAATCTTATCGTAAAAATGGTTTAAAAGGCATTGCACCGTATGATAGAGGTAAT